>CAYLSW010000068.1:0-9555 GCA_964386145.1 uncultured Lentimicrobiaceae bacterium
TGAAGAACGTATGGAATCCAAACAGGGTCCCTCCGTTTTTCAACCCTATTTCGATATCGTCAAACTTTTCCACAAAGAGAGCCTGGTACCACAAATTTCTTCGCCTGTTTTCCGGCTGGGACCTTATGTCATTGTCATGTTCTATGCATTCCTGGCGATGATTTTGCCAATAATTACTGCTTTCCCTTTGCCATTTGCACCGAGTGCCGATTTTATTGGCGGGGGACTGTTTTTTGGCGCAGCGGCAGCCATAAAAAAATTCTCTGCCATCGATAGCCGCAGCAACTATGCGCATCTCGGTACCTCACGTTCGGCAAGTTTGGCTGTATTCACAGAACCCATTATTGTACTCATATTCATCATGTTGGGTGTTATGTCCAATACCAATAACCCCTTTGTTATTAATAATGTGCTGAGAAGTTCTCCCCAATGGTATTATTCTTTGGTGCATGGATTTGTAACTGTAGCATTTTTTATGATACTTATCATCGAAACGGGTCAGTTGCCCATAGAATCGCATGCAAATGGTGAGTTGGGAATGATAGACCAGGCCATGCCTTTTGAATATACCGGAACAGACCTGGCAATGTATAAGCTGGGCTCGTACATGAAGACTTTTATATTGCTGAGCGTGTTTCTCAATGTTTATGTTGTCCCTTTCGGCGTACCCATGGCAGGCAGTGGATTTCTGAGCATAATTGTTTACATGGGTATTCATTTGTTAAAATTGTCGGGACTGATTGTAATATTCGCTCTTTTGAATACGACAGTTTCCAAGTTCCGGTTATATAAAAATTTTGATTTTCTCGCTGTGGCTTTTGCATTAGCATTCCTTGCAAGCCTCGCCTATTATATAATAAAATAGTAATTTATTATGAATCAGATATTTGAAGTGTTGGGTTTTCTGCTTATCGTGTTTACTTTGCTCATGCAATGGGAAATACATGTACAGAGAATAATCTTTTTATTTGCCGCTTCTTCTTTCATCATAGCAATTTTTTTAGTCTTGCTGGGGTTGAGTCGTCCGCATGAGGAGTATATGCTGTTTGTTCTGGCCGGACTTACCGTTGTTGTCCGCGGGATAACCATTCCTATTGTTATGAACAAGGCTTTACACCGCCTTTATGAAAAACCATGGCGGGTGCGGGAGGATAAGCCTTTGCTCGGTGTGGGCGGGTCTATTTTGCTCTCTCTTGTCCTGATTGCCATAGGCTATTTTATTTATCAAAACAGTTTATACTCGGTTTTGAAGGTTCGATCGGGTTCCGTACCCTTTGCATTATTCCTGCAGGCCTCTCTGCTTATCATCTCACACAAACATGCTTATATCCAGATGATTGGGTTTTTAGTCATGGAAAATGCGGTTGTGATGCTTTCGGGATGGGTTTTTGGCGGGCTGCCATTTATTGTTGAAGCAGGTGTTATATTGGATCTTCTCGGACTGGTTGTCGTGTCCAGCCTCATTATACGAGTTAGAGAAAGCGCTATTCTCCAGGAAGGGGATACGGCAGAATCAGAATTACGTGGATAGATAAACAAACAGATTATGAGTCAACATATCATTTATTTACTTCCAATGTTTTTTAGCCTTCTCGGGGCAGTAATATGTATTTTGCCGGTGCGTTATTTCGATAAATCCGTATCTGTCATCGCTTCGGCACTCTCTTTGGCCTCGGCCATATATCTCCTCTTTCAACCTGTTTGTATTGATGGTTATTTATACATTGACGGACTATCCAAATTGTTAATATTGACAATCGCAATGGTGTATATTAGCACGGTACTCTATTCATTACCCTATATCAAACATCTCGGCAATCTTTTGTTTCAACACAGGCTGTATTACTTTTTATTGAATGTTTTTGTTGCCACAATGTTTTTTTCCGTGAGCGTGGATAACCTGGGATTAATTTGGGTTGGCATTGAAGCCACCACGGTAAGCAGCGCTTTACTGATAGCTACAAAAAACAACCAGGTAACGGTGGAATCAGCATGGCGATATGTGATTATCGTTTCAACCGGCCTGGTAATTTCTCTTATAGCCATAACTTTTATCTATGGTTCGGCAGGTACGCTGAGCCTGCATAAGTTATTGCTGCATCATCCGGATAACCGCGTATTTCTGATTGGCATTTTACTGGGAATTGTTGGTTTCGGTACCAAAGCAGGGATATTTCCCATGCACACCTGGCTGCCGGATGTTCATGGCAAAGCCCCCGCCCCGGTGAGTGCTATCTTTTCCGGGGTTTTATTGCCGGTAGCTTTATATGCCATAGCAAGACTCATACAGATATATCCTGCTCACACAATAAAATTATTTGCTTTAGTATTGGGTATTCTTACGGTAATAGCAGCCTCCCTGATGATGACCGTGCAAACCAATTACAAAAGAATGTTTGCCTACTCAAGCATGGAAAATATGGGTATAATCCTGATTGGCTTTTCTCTCGGTGGATATGGGTTGCTGGGAGCGGTGATTATCATTATCTCACATGGTTTGGCAAAGTCGTCGGTATTTTTCCTTACGGGAGATGTGTTGTCGCGTTATCATACCACCGATATGCAAAAAGTAAATGGCCTGATGCAACGGTTGCCCCGTGCTGCTTCCACCCTTTTTATCGCTTCTATGGCCGTTACCGGTGCACCGCCTTTCGCTATCTTCGTTGGGGAGCTGTTTATCTTTTCGGCACTTATTGCACAATATGGATGGCTGATCGCCCTAATTGTCATATTATTCCTGGCCATTGCCTTTATTGCTGTTAATTTCCGGACCGGTAAAATGATCTTTACAGGCGATGAAAATATCAAAAGAGAACGACCACACTTAGAATCGTGGATTGCCATTGTCAATCTGATTTTATCATTCCTTGTGATACTGTTCATCCCATATTTCGAATTGTTGTTAAAAAACCTTTTGTAACCATGAAGATATTGATAGGTATTATAGCAACTGACGAAGGCGAACAGCTTTTTATTATCGACAACGGACGGCCTGCCCTGATGAAGGCTGACGGGAATAACCCGGAAAGTATGTATGCCAACTATTCGATCTTAAAGCAACATCCTCTAAAAATAAACGATGTGCCGATGAGCGGGCCCGGAGTATTCCGGTTTCGTTATGGACCGGTTACCTCCGGTGTGCGGGAAGCGGGTTGTTTTCATTTATATACATACGGTGAAAAGATTTTGCGTGCAACAATAGACGTCAGTTGGAAACAAAGAGAAATGGGAAAAGCCATGCAGAATAAACCGCCTGAGACAGCGCTGGCGATGGCAGAAAAGGTGTGCAGTAATTTTGCCATATCTCATTCCATCGCTTTTAGCAGGGCAGCTGAAATGGCTTTAGGGATAAGCCCCTCACTTCTTACTAAAAACTGGCGTACGCTTTTTATTGAGTCTGAGCGTATTTACAACCATCTGCATCTCATTTATAAACTGGCTTCTTCCGCGGCACAAAAGGTACTGGCTGCTCATGTAAGTGCTCTTTTTGAGGAGGCTCTCCGGTTAAATGAAAGCCTCACCGGTTCCCGCTATCTGATGGGTATCAACGACATTGGTAAACTGAATCACATGCCGAATATATCTAATATTCAAGATGTTGCGAAGGGTTACCGGGAGTTGGCGGAGCGTTTCACAAAATTATATAAACACAGCCTGGCCAATTATAATTACTTAGACCGCCTGCATTCGGCAGGTACGATAACACCTGTTCAGGCAGAAAAACTGGGTCTGACCGGCCCATCTTTACGTGCCTGCGGGCTAAAAGATAACCTGAACGATACTACGGAGCATTTGATAAGTCTTCCCGTAATTACTAAAAATCAGGGAGATGCCCTGGCAAGAATGGAAGTCAGGGCTGAAGAGATTGTGAATTCCTGTCAGTATCTTGTCGATCATTTGCGTGCAAGCGATTCCTGGTACACAACCGGAGAAACAGATGCTGAATTTACAAAAACAGGGGGAACAGGCTATGCAGTAGTCAATTCCCCGAGCGGCGCTCTGGGATATTACGTGGAGGTTGATAAAGCCAAAGTGCGGAACGTGGGCATATTCACCCCGTCTTATCCGGGTATGCATGCTGTTTCGCGCGTACTTGAAGGATTAATATTTACGGATTTTCCTTTTGTATTCGACTCTTTTGGTGTACACTTCGCTGATGCAGCGTGTTAGAAAATAAATCATTAACAGGTAACAATTGATAATATGATACGATGGTGGCCTTTATACGGATTGAAAAGAAAGCTGACAGAACGAAAAGAATACATTTCCTCTGTAAAATTACGCCTTTCTGCAACAGCTGTTTTTAAGCGTTCCTTGTTTGTATATGTAATAGATGTTGGAAGCAGCAATGCGTTGAATTTTGAGATTAGCGCCCTGGAAGCTCCACAATACAACATTCATCGTTTTGGTATTTACCTGACAGATTCCCCCCGGCATGCTGATGTGTTGCTGATACTGGGGCATCCTGTCAAAAACATGATTGACCCTTTGAAAGAGACAATATCCCAGCTTCCCAGGCCCTTCTATACGATAACCATAGATGATAATCCCAACCAGTCCGAACTTGGCGATTATCCCGAATTGCCGAACCATATAGCGGCGCTAACGGGAGTGCCCTCCCCATCACAAATCTTAGGATTACTACTGGACATAGCCAAAAAGAAAAGGAAACAATCATGAAATTCTTATTTATTATCACATTACTTTTGTTTGCATCCGGTGCTCTCTTTTCCTCAAAGACCAGGCTGAGTTACATTTTTAGCTTTGCAGGTTCTGCCGGTGCTTTTCTGACAGGATGCTACGCATTGACGCGCACATTGGTTTTATGGCGCTTCCCCCTGTCGCATAGTGTTGTCCTCACCTTGTCCATTGATCACTTATCCGGTATCTTTATCATCATTGCCGCTTTCTCATGGATGGCGCTGGCATTGTATTCCATCGATTATTCAAAACTTTATCCAAAAAAAAGACTTTCGGTGGGATTTAACCTGTCTCTGATGGGTATGTTGTTGATTTTAACTGCACACGATGGAATTACGTTGCTCATCGGTTGGGAAGTTATGACCATCTTTGCCTTTTTGATGATGCAGGAAAACGGTAAATCTTTTGAACGTTCCTTCCGCTTTCTTGCCTTTGGTGAGTTGTCAACCGTTTGTTTGGTGATTGGCTTTGCGGCATTATATTCTATCACCGGAAGTCTGTCGTTCGATGCCATGCATAACGGCAGTTTCTTTGTGCTGATACTGATTTCGCTGGGCTTTATCATTAAAATGGATATTGTACCTTTTCATGGCTGGATGCGGGGCATATACGGAGATATTCCGGACAATACAGCTGCCTTGCTTAGCGCCCCCGTAACCCTAATGGGCGTTTATGGCCTTGAAAGAATTATCCCTCTGCTGCCCAACAACCAAACATGGGATATGGTCATTATCCTGCTGGGCGCTTTTTCTGCATTCTGGGGCGGCCTACAGGCTGCTGCTGCAAATAAAATAAGATTACTGCCCGCCTATTCAACCGTAGAAAACAACGGGATGATTTTAACGGCCATCGGCTTTTATGCCCTGGCAGAAGGATTTGGTATTAAAAACCTGCATTATCTTGCTACCTTTGCTCTGGCGGCTTCTATCATCCTTGTGATTTCCCATACTTTATCAAAAACATTGCTGTTTATGTCGGTTGGTCATGCCAAAGAAGCTTATAATGTACATACGATTGATGAGACAAGAGGCGTGTGGAGTGGAGTAGGCCGGATTCCTGCTTTGGGTATTGTTATTTCTGCTCTTTCTTTTAGCGCCTTCCCTCCGTTGATTGGCTATGCCGGCGAATGGATGATACTGGAAACGTTGTTTCAGTCTTACCGTTTTCCAAGTATTGCCATTGCCTTTTTTTCTGCGTTGGCCGGAATACTTATTGCACTGGCAATAGGATTAATCAGTTTCGCCATGGTAAAACTCATTGGTTATACAGCCCTTGGGTATGACCACGGTCGGAAAAGCCGGCCCATTCCCAACCGGTTGATGCATATAGCAGAAATAGCCCTGGAAGCACTCATTGTATTGGGTGGAATCGGACTGCCCCTGATTATTATACTGATCGGTTTTCCTCAGTTGTTAATCGGTCTTCTCGGAATCCCGGCTCCGTTGGTACTTGCTTCGGGGACACCTGCTTTTGGCGTAATATCTCCTACTTTTATCGGGATCATTATGCTCGTTCTATTGGTTATCCCTCTATGGATTTTTATGAAAAACAAGAAAAAAGTACGCAAGGTAGAATCATGGAATGGTGGGATTAAGCTGGAAGAAGCTGAATTCTTTAGCGCTCCTGCTTACTCGCAAATATTAAAACACATCCTGCGCGGATTTTACCGTACCCGTGAAACAAGATCCACCACGTACAGCAGCATTAAAGTGGAAGACATTTTAATACGTCCCACCGAGGCGATTACCCGTCTGATTCAGAAGGTCGGAGCGAGGGTGGCCGGGGTATTGATGAATGGTAAAATCAGTGCCTATGTGGCTTATATCCTAATCTTATTCATAACTGTTTTTATCATTGGAATGATTGTGATGTAACTGCTAACAAAGATATTGAACGCTTATATTTATTATCTTGCATTATCCCCTTATTATAGTCACGGCACGCGAAACATTCGCGCGCCAGTAAGTCGAATACTTCAAGTCCGGAGGTCTGAAACGAGATTGAATCTGAATACTGGAGCGCATTTGCAATGCGTGCCTTCTCTCCCTCTGTAGAGGAAGACGCTATTTGGCTTTTTTATTCATTCTTAATATTTTTAAATTATCCCTGCATATTTACCAAAAAAAGTTATATTTGCAGGGATAAATGAATAGGTTATGATAAAAAGAGTGCTTGAAAGCAAAATAAAATCGGAATTAAAGCATTTTCCGGCAGTAGCTATTCTCGGAGCGCGGCAAACGGGCAAGACCACTTTGGCAAAAATGCTCATGCAAATGCTACCCAAAAAATGTTTTTATCTCGATTTGGAAAACCCTGAGGATACGGCTATGTTAACCAACCCCCCGGCTTTCTTCAGAGCCAACGCTGACAAATGCATTATTCTCGATGAAATTCAGCGTATGCCCGAATTATTCCCTTTACTAAGGTCGATAATTGATGAAAAAAGAGAACCTGCACGATTTATTATTTTAGGATCGGCAAGTTCCGAATTGCTTTTTATGAGTTCTGAAACCCTTGCCGGAAGAATAGCTTACGAAGAACTAACCCCTTTTGTGTATCCCGAAATCAAAGAGAATATTTCGATAAATGAACATTGGTTCAACGGTGGTTTTCCGCAACCCTGCCTGACCCGCGACGATGAGTTTAGACAAAACTGGTTTAAATCGTTTTTTACAACTTATATTGAACGCGATTTAAGACTTTTGGGCCTGAATGCTTCGCCAAATTATTTATCAAGATTTTTTTTAATGGTCGCTCATTTCAACGGAAACATACTCAATAAGAGCATTTTTGCAAAGTCATTGGAATTAAAAGTATCTACTATTTCCACCTATATCCAATATTTTGAAAGGGCCTTTCTGTTACGCATTTTACCTCCATGGCACTACAATTTGAAAAAACGCCTGGTAAAATCGCCTAAAATCTATGTTCGCGACTCCGGGTTATTACACTATTTACTCAGAATAAAGAATTATAACGCTTTGTTAGGTAATTATGTTCTTGGAAATTCCTGGGAAGGTTATGTTATTGAACAGATAATCTCCTGTTTAGGCAGCCGGTTTGATTATTACTACTATCGTACCCAGGATGGTACGGAATGTGATTTGGTTATTACCGATAATATTAAGCCTCTTGTTTGTGTAGAAATTAAGTTTACTTCCACGCCGAGGCGTACCAAAAGTTTTTCAACCACTATACAGGATTTGAAAACTAATAAGAATTATATTATCATTCCGGAATGCCGCATGCTTTATCATTTGTCTGAAAATATAACAGTATGTGATCTTCAACAGTTTCTTGATAATTTTTCTGCGGATTGAATCCTTCCGAATGCCCAACTGTTGAAAGTCTTGTGTGCAAGCTCCATACGCGGCTGACTTGTACCTTGGTACGAAATAGTGGCTTTGGTATTGATGAACGGTAGGATCAGTGCCTACCTCGTTTATACCCTGATTTTATTCATAACGGTTTTTATCATCGGGATGGTAGTGAGGTAATTTCAAACAGATATTGAATACTTATATTTAATATCTTTGTAAGCAGTAAAATTATGGCTAATGTTATCTGAACGAAAAGAAACATGTATAAAATTGCATCGAATACGTATAATAAAAACCTTGGAAAGATTTAATAATAGATGAAGCCAGATATAAATAAAGCTCTTTTCTGGGATGTTGACTGTGACAACATTAATTACAAAGAACATGCTCGTTTTGTAATAGAGCGGGTACTAACACGTGGAAACTTTGATGATTGGCAAGAACTAAAAAGATATTATGGTCTGGGAAAAATAAAAGAAGAAGTGGTAAACATCAGGTATTTAGATAAAATAACATTTAATTTTTGCCAAAAAATTTTTAATATCAAAAAAGAAAAATTCAGATGTTACAATACAGAGCCGTCTATCCGGAAACTTTGGAGTTATTAAAAAAACTCATGCAACTACCTGAGCTGAATGATTTTTTTCTTGTAGGCGGGACAGCATTAGCTTTACAATTAGGACATCGAATTTCGCTGGATATTGATTTGTTTACACAAAAGGATTTTGACACAAAAGAATTGTTCTTGAAATTAAACAGACAGTTTACAATAACAGACCTAACCGAAGGGAACAACACTTTAAGTTTCAATATTACCTATCCGGAAAAAACGAACAACAGTATAAAAGCAGATATTATAAAATATTCATATCTACTCATTAATCCTGTTATTAAGGAAGATAATATCAGGTTGTTATCCATTGAAGACATTATTCCGATGAAATTATCTGCTGTTGCCGGTCGTGGTTCCAAAAAAGATTTTTATGATATTTTCTATCTGCTCAGGCAATACTCAATTGACCAAATGTTCGATCTGTTTAGAAAGAAATATCCAAATATCAACGAGTTTCATATTTTGAAAAGTCTGACCTATTTTGAAGATGCAGAAATGGAGCCGGTCCCTCAGACAATAGAAAAGATTGATTGGAGTACAATTAAGAAAACTATTGTAGATGAAACAAATAAATATATAAAAAAGTGATTTGTCCGTGTGCATTTCTCACCTCTTATTTGAGCTGAGACTGGTGAGGCGAGGCAGGTACACGTGCCCCCTTAATTTTTTGATCAGGGCATGCAAAACATTCGCACGCCAGTGGAAGAATGTCAAATACTTCAAGCCCGGAGGCTTGAAACGGAGTGTTTGTAACCGGCATATTTTTTATTTTTACCAAAACTTTTTCTATGATTCGGATTTCTTATAAAAAGCATGTTCTGCAGTTCAAAAGACCATCGGGAACTTCACGTGGCGTGTTAACCCGGAAGACTTCTTATTATCTGATAGTCAGGGATACGGAGAATCCCAATATCATGGGAA
>CAYLSW010000069.1:0-3944 GCA_964386145.1 uncultured Lentimicrobiaceae bacterium
AACGGACAAGGATGAAATAATAAAGGCCCCGTAAAAAATGAGCTTCGCCCAATATGCGGTTTTTCAGTTTTTCATTAATGTTCATTCCGGGTACTTTTTCCAGGATAATGTTGGTGCGTAGTATTCCCGGCCACGGTCCGCGCCAGAGGTCAAGAACGCCCGGGTTATCCGGTGTTGTTACAAAATTAGCTTCATTGGTGGTCTCGATGCCATCGGAACCACCACCGGCTCCGACAATACTGTTTCCGGCCATAATATCGGTAGTCCACATACGCATATTGTACAATTTGGGCCATTGTAACGGTTGATAAGCACCATTAATAGCTGAAATTGCATCGTCTTTGGTTTTAAAGAAATTGGCGGTGTTGACAGAATATTCAGGCGATTTGACAAGGAAGTCTTTGTTGCATCCTGAGAGCAGAGCCATCAGGAGTATGGCTGAGAAAAAAAGTTTGAGTTTCATATACATTTCTTTTTTAAGGTTAGAAAACAAGGTTAACACCAAAACTATAAGTACTTGAAACAGGATACACATTGTTGTCAATTCCATTACTGCCGACTTCAGGGTCAAAACCGGAGTATTTGGTTAATGTGTATAAGTTTACGGCCGAAACAAAAACCCTGATCTTATTCAGATGTGCCCGTTTGGTAAGTTGTTTCGGAAATGTATAACCGAGAATTAAATTCTTGATTCTCAGATAAGAACCATCCTCAATATACCTGTCCGAAGGGCGGGTATTATTGTTAGGGTCACCAAAAACTGCCCGGGGCATTGAATTGCTTGTTCCCGGACCTGTCCATCGATTTAGCGTTGCAGTGGTCTGATTCTGGGCAACGGACATGGCTTCGCTCCAAATTCTGTTGGCATTGAGTATTTTGTTGCCTGCGACACCCTGAAGAAAAATACTCAGGTCAAAACCTTTGTAAGCGAATGAATTGTTCAGTGAAAAAATGAACCGGGGATTCGGGTTACCAAGAAACACGCGATCCTTATCATTTATTACACCATCATTGTTCACATCTTTGTAACGGATGTCGCCCGGAGAGGTACGGTTGTAAGGATCATTACCGGGAACCTGGACTGCATGGTTGTCAACCTCTGCCTGTGTCTGAAAAATACCATCGGTAAGATAACCAAAAAACTCATTTATCGGATAACCTGCCTGAATAAGAGCAAGGTTGTAATTCAACCCAATGCTTCCACTTATCAATGGAATCGTATCGTTAATGCTCTTCACCGTATTCCGGTTGTAGGAAAAGTTAAGGGTCGTATTCCAAATAAATTTCTTAATCATGTTCCTTGAAGTTATGGAAACTTCAACTCCTTTGTTTTCCATTTTTCCGGCATTGATAAAAGGTACATACACATCGGAATATCCGGTTGTAACCGGAACTACCATCGGTACGAGCATTTTGTCGGTGATTTTAATGTATCCGTCCAGGGCAACAACTATCCGTTGATTGAATAATCCGGCATCAATTCCAATGTTTGCCTGTTTTTGTTCTTCCCACTGAACATAAGGGTTAGGCATAATCCGGGGTACCACTGCGGCAACTATATTATTGTTAAAGTTGTATTTGATGGTTTGAAGCGCTGATGCAAACGAATAGTTGCCTATATTCTGGTTTCCGGTAACACCATAGCCTGCACGAATTTTCATGTTGCTGATAAAGCTAAGTGATTTCATAAATTTTTCTTCAGAAATTCGCCAGGCTACACTCACCGATGGAAAAACACCCCATTTATTACCACTACCAAAACGCGATGATCCGTCACGACGAACCGTAGCTGTTATCAAATACCTGTTAGCATAGGAGTAGTTTGCCCGCCCCATATATGAAAATAGCGACCATGAACTCAAACTGCCGCCAACGGTAGGTTGCTGCGTGCCATTGTCCATTTGTTGTGTCAGGTTACTGGCAAAACTCTGGACAGAGCCATTCAGGTAATTGTATTGGTTTTCCTGGGCGCTGGTGCCTGCCATTACCGTAAACATGTTTTTACCAATTGATTTTACATAGGTAATGGTGTTGTCCCAAACCCATGTAAGGTTTTTATTGTACTGTTCGGAAAGGTATGCGTTGTCGTTTATGCTTGAATCCCAATGATAGTCGGGAGCCCAGGTACGATCATCCCAAAAATTTGCCTGAAGTCCAAAAGTTGATTTGAACTTTAGATTTGTCATAATTTCGTATTCGCCATAAACCGATCCGATGAGGTTATATCCTTTGGTTGAGTGGTTAACTGTTTTGGCCAATCCTATCGGATTTACAAGGTCACCCACCCACATAGGCGGGCCAACAGGTCCTGAGTATGTTCCATCTTCCCGGAGAATTGGCTGAGTGGGCAAGGCAAGCATGGTGTTTTGAATATTATAATTGCCCCTTGTTTTAATATCATGGTTAATGGTGAGACTATTCCCAAATTTTAAATTTTTGAATATTCTGAAATCGGTATTGAATTGCATTGTAAAACGTTTGTAACCAGTATTAAGGATGATTCCCTGCTGATTAAGATAATTTATCGACACGTAGTAATTAGTCTTTTTACTGCTGCCCGAATAGGAGAGCGAGTAGTTTTTCATGGGGGCAACGCCAAATAATGCTCCAGGCCAATCTGTTCCTGTTCCTAGAGAAGATGGATTAGCAAAAGCGGGATTCTCCTTAAGACCAGCATTTTGCATAATTTCATTATCCAGTGTGGCAAATTGTTCGGCATTCAGCATTTTAACTAATTTGGCAGCTTTCTGAAGTCCGAAATAGTAATTGAAATCTAAATGAGATTCTCCCTTTCCGCGTTTTGTTGTTATAATGATTACACCGTTTGCCCCGCGAGACCCATAAATTGCAGTTGCTGAAGCATCTTTGAGTACCTGTACCGTTTTGACGTCATTCATATTTAACTGGTTTAACCCGCTTGACACGGGTACTCCATCAATTACTAACAGGGGGTTAGTGTTATTTATGGTGCCGACTCCGCGAATACGAAATGTAGCATCGGTGCCGGGGGTTCCTGAAGATATTACCTGTACTCCTGTGGCACGTCCCTCCAGCGCATCGCTTACGCTGGACACTGGTAAAGAGGAAGAAGAAATGTCCTTCATCTGAACTATCGCAACAGCTCCCGTAAGATCTTTCTTACGCTGAGAACCATACCCAATCACAACCAGTTCGTTGAGACCAACGGCTTGTTCCTGCATGACTACATCCAGTCGGGTTTTCCCGTTTACTTTAATTTCAAGTGATTTCATCCCCACAAAAGAGAAAATAAGCGTGCTATTGGCCGGTACGCCGGTAAGGATGTATTTTCCGCTGAGGTCGGTGGTTGTCCCTATGGTTGTTCCTTTGACTCTAATAGTTACTCCCGGAATCGTCTCGCCTTTGGAATTGGTGACCTGTCCTTTTATCTGCTTGGATTGCGGACTGCTAACCGAAGACCCTTTTGGTGTTTTTTTGGGATAAAGGACAATACGGTGGTCAACTATTTTAAAAGCAATCTTCTTGTCCTTAAACAGCCGGGTAAGAATATCTTCGATATTGGCATCGTTAGCTTTCAGGCTGACCCGCTCATCCAATTGTATTTGATCGGCATTGTAGAAAAACACGAAATTGGTTTTCTTTTCAATTTCATTCAGTGCTTTTTCCAGTGTAGAGTTCTTAATATTAATCGAAAGCGTTGTTTGTGTTATTTGCTGTGAATAAACGCTCGCAGACTGAAGCAGGCTAAGAAGCAAAATAACGAACGGTGAACGCCTGATTAATAATAGTTTCATGTTGTTCCGCAGAAAAACATGCAATCGTAATTTTTTTTTCATAAATTTGCAGTGTTAAATTAATAAATGAATAGTTTCTACTATTCGTTTTTTTTACCCGCCGGGAAATGCTCCAACATTTCCCGGCTTCGTTTATTTTCGTTTTTTTATCCGGATATCATTGCCATTCCT
>CAYLSW010000069.1:4044-9543 GCA_964386145.1 uncultured Lentimicrobiaceae bacterium
CATTTCCCGGCTTCGTTTATTTTCGTTTTTTTATCCGGATATCATTGCCATTCCTTTCTATCCTGATGGGAATCGTGAGGTTAACCAAGCCGAAAAACCGGTTAATGCCATCATTCTTGTACACTGCTCCCGAGAACACCTCCCGCCCGAGTTCAGTATCCTGAAAACGGATGTTCACCTTGTACATTCGGTCGAGTGTTTTGGCAATTTCACGCAAAGTCTTCTTTTTAAAGTAATATTCGCCTTTTCGCCAGGTTGTAGCCATTTTGGCGTTGGTCTTTACTACTTGATCTCGTCCGGTTCTTTTGTCATAACGCCATTGTTCGCCGGGTTTCAACAGAACAGGCATTTCCTTTCCCGGAATGTCTTTTATCTCCACGCTACCTTCAAGTAAAGTGGTTTCTGCCTCGTCATCATCGGGATAAGCTTTGACATCAAACTGTGTTCCCAGGTCGTTGACACTCATGTTGGGAGTAATTACGCGGAAAACGCGCGATTTATTTTTTGTTACCTTGAAAAATGCCTCTCCCACAAGTTCAATTATTTGTAACTTCTTGTCACGGGAGATATGATATTTTAGTTTGGAATCGTAATTTAATGCAACAAAAGTACCGTCAGGCAGAGTTAGTTCGGATTGCTGCCCGGGGGGAGTATTGAACGCAATAACCCGGCTTTGCAACTCGCCGGCTGAGAAAAATTGTTTTTCCCCCAGTAAATACCCGGCAATTCCAAATGCAATTAAAACGGATGCAGCAACTGCAATACGTATAAACCGCCGAATGGCCGGCCGTGATGAATTGGCCGGCTGACGGAAAATGGTCAGCGATTTGCGCCTGATATTTTTAAAATCGTCCTCACTGATTTGGGTGCGGTTAATTTCGTTTCGTTTCCATTTAAGAACGTAATCAATAAGTATGGCAACTGCTGATTCGCTGTTTTTCTTTTTTCCGGAGGAATATTCCTTCAGCGAATCTTTTGTAACAGAGTCCTGAAATTCCTTGTCGAAAATATGTTCTGAGATGTCTTTTTTCATCAGTTCCGGTTGTCCTTTTAATATAAAAAGCAAAACCGGACATAATATACCCCTCTCAAATTATAATTTTATGTTGTTAATCACATAACTCAAGGACAACCTAAAGAAAAAGAATGGCTGATTATGTGGTGGAATCCAGTGTATCTTTTAATTTACTGATGGCTTTCTGTATGCTGTTTCCAACTGATTGGTAATTGATTTGCATAACTTCAGCCACCTCTTTATTGGACAGATTTTTATAAAATTTCAAGTAGATAGTTTCCTTTTGTCTTGGTGGTAACTGGTTGATGGCCTGAGCTAATAGATCAAGTCTTAATTCTTTCTCTTCCTGATCGGTTTCGGTAGAATAACTCAACCTGAACTCTTCTGACCGTTCATAATTAATCTCCGCACTACTCCTCTTGTTTGCCTTTCGCATGTTGGCAAATATTTTCTGCCGGAGCGATTTCAGCAGGTAGAACAAGATATTATCGGTGGGGGAGAGCTTCCCTTTTTTTCGGGCCAGTTCGAAAAACAAATCCTGAATACTGTCTCTCACCAGGTATTCATCTGTGGTAAATCGTTGACCGTATTCGAATAGTTGTATATGGTAGGTGTCAAAAATATAGGAAAAAGCCTGCTCATCGCCATTTTTAAAACGTTCCCATATTTCAGTATCCTTGTTTTTATACAACGGTTTCAATATCTCTCTCTTGGTTAATATCTATCAATAAACTCTAAAATATTGATTCCAAAAGTATAAAAAATACAAAAAGTATTTAATAGGTACGTAATCACTGCCTATTGATTTGATCTGGTGTAACATAAGTATTGGGTTCTCAGATTGGCTCATGGTTGCTAATGACTCAAAGTAACTCCCTCACGGGTATGGGCCGGCCAATATCACTTCTTTTCAAAAACCTTATGTAGCTCTTCGGAGATGGTGTTGGCGAGGTTTTCAAAGGGGCCTTTGGCAATCAGGGCGAGCATGGGATTCAGGTCGGCATCCACGTGGACGTTCACCACAGTTTTCTGTTCGTTCAGCGCGTCCGGCTCTAAGTGGACAAGTAGTGAGAATTTCACGGGAGTCTTCCCTTCGGGAACCAATTCCAGCAGCTTCGGAGCCTCTTTCCGGGCAAATTTCAGTTTTAAATCAGCCATCCCCTTGATGGTAAATGAACAGGTCTCCTTGTCAGATTGCCAGTTCACAATCTGTTCGGGCATCAGCTTCTTGTAGTTGTTAAAATCACTCAGAAATTGAAATACTTTATTTTGACCGGCTGAAATTACAGCCTTTTTTCCGTCTATTTTCATTAGATGTAGGTTTTACTAATATATAATATGTTGTTAATTTCTGGGCTATTCGGCGTGTGTTTCACTCCATTTCTGCGGATCGCTTCGCCAGGCAAAGAGCGAATCCAACATTTCACTGTTAATGAAGTTATGAGACAGAGCTGCTTCCATCAGATAGGGATAGTCTGAAAGAGTGATAAGCTGGCAACTGGCTTTCTCAAAATTATCTTCGGCTTCCGGCAAATCATAAGTAAAAACCGAGACCATTCCCGCAATTTTAATTCCGGCATTGCGCAGGGCTTCTACTGCGTTAAGGCTGCTTTTGCCTGTCGAGACCAAATCTTCTACTACAACGGCAATCTGCCCTTTTTGTACATGTCCCTCAATGCGGTTGGCCATGCCGTGATTTTTGACTGCTGAACGAACATATGCAAAAGGCAGACCTAACTCCTGCGCTACCAGTACGCCCTGTGGGATGCCGGCGGTTGCAACTCCCACAATAAGGTTGGTATCGCTAAAATTTTCTTTCACCGCTCTGGTTAACTCCTGCCGGATAAAATCACGAATGGCAGGATAGGAAAGTGCCAGCCGGTTGTCGCAATAAATGGGTGAATGTAACCCCGAAGCCCAGGTAAAAGGTTTTTCAGCGCTTAATTTTATGGCATTTATCTTCAACAGATGTAAGGCGATTTCTGTTGCGGTTTTTGGATTTGCTATCATATGGCAAAAATAAAATTTTTCTCTGATTCGGCCGGCTGAATTTTTAGGCAAGATATTATTTAACCGGTTTTTGCTCTTTCATTCAGAATTCTTTTTTTAAGGGAGAACATCTGTGTCTGGTTATTGCCTCGGGCGTTGACATTTATTACTTCAGGCGTGAGCGCTTGCTAAGGGGGCATTGGCTTTCATTTTTCTTTTTAATTGCTTATTTTTGTATTCAAATATTATTACCATGTATTCCATTTATTATCTTGATAACGTTCTGATACTTACTGAAAACAAAGAAATGACTTCCTGTCATAAACCTGTTTTTACCAAAGACGAAAAGGCGTTGTGCTCTTTTACCCAAAATTGGATTGACAACGAAAACCGATTTGACACGGCTCTTTACGGATATGACCTGGAAAAGATGTTTACTCATCTGAAAAATTATTTCAGATATGTGGAAGCAGCAGGAGGGATAGTGCGCAACAGTGAAAATAAGTTGCTGTTCATCCGGCGATGGAACATTTGGGATTTACCCAAAGGGAAAGTGAATAAAAACGAAAATATCGAAACATGTGCTTTGAGGGAAACGGAAGAGGAAACTGGTGTTTTGGGGTTGCAAATCACCGGAACCTTTCCCTCTAGCTTGCATTTTTATTTTTACAAAGAGGAATTGTTTCTCAAAAAAACCTATTGGTTTTTGATGGATACAACTTATGCCGGCGCATTGAAGCCTCAGCTTGAGGAGGACATAACCGTAGTAAAATGGCTGGATGCAGCAGAATGCCAAAAAGCTTTTGGGGAAACTTACCGTTCGTTGCGTGATAATCTAAAAACAGCGGTATGTAAACTGTTTGAGTAGCGAATGCGTATTTTCCCCATTTGTCTTCTTTATGGATAACTTATTTCTGTAATCCTCTTTGTCTGACCACCTCATAGAGGAGCACTGCCGTAGCTACCGAAACATTGAGCGAGGCAATGGTTCCGAGCATGGGAATACGCACTTTTACATCGGCCAGTTTCAGATATTCTCCGGAGATGCCTTCTCCTTCGGAACCCATGATTAGAGCAATAGGACCGGTGAGGTCTTCGGCAAAATGTACTTTTTCAGCTTTTTCCGAAACAGCTGCAATGCGAAGTCCGCTGTTTTTCAAAAAGTTAATGGCTTCTTTCAGGTTGTGTTCCCGGCAGATGGGGATTTTGTAAATAGCTCCTGCTGACGATTTTATAGTCCCCGAGTTAAGTTGGGCAGCCCCTTTTGACGGGATGAGTACAGCATCCGCGCCGGCACTTTCGGCTGTACGCAGAATAGCGCCGAAGTTGCGTACATCAGTAATTTTGTCGAGAACAAGGATAAACGGGGAACGTCCGGCCTCATAAATTCCCGGAAGTAGTTGTTCTATACTGTAAAAAGTTACCGGTGAAATATAGGCAATAACCCCCTGATGATTTTTACGGGTGATGCGGTTTAACTTTTCGACAGGGACAATCTGATAGGGAATATCTCGTTCTTTCAGCAACGGCATAAGTTCGCGGAATGTTTTTCCTTCCACACCTTTTTGCAGAAATACTTTTTCGACCTCTTTGCCGGAAGTCATTGCTTCCATCAGCGGGCGGATGCCGTATACCATCTCCTGTGTTGCTTCTTTTTCTTCCATATTTAGGCTGTTTTTTTTTCTTTGAATAACGAATAATGAACGCCGAACACCAATTTTAGATTTTTGATTTTCATTATTCTTCGAGGTATTTTTTATCTATTTGTTTGGTGGCTTTGGCCCCCATGATTTTCAGTTTCTCCACTTGTCCCAGCAGATTGCCGCGACCTGAAGTGAGCTTTTTGTGGGCTTCGGTGTAGGAGGCCTGTGCTTTCTCCAGATTGTCCCCTATTTTTTCGAGGTCTTTTAAGAAGCCTTCAAATTTATCATACAGTTTTCCGCCTTGCTTGGCAATTTCCAGTGCATTACGGGTCTGTTTTTCGTGGCTCCAGATAGAAGCCACCGTACGCAGTGTAGCCAGCAACGTGGTAGGACTGACAATGACAATACGTTTTTCCCAGGCAAAGTTAAAAAGGTCGGGGTCGGCTTGTACAGCTGTTCCAAAAGCCGGTTCTACGGGCATAAACATAAGGACAAAGTCCGGCGTATTCAGCTCTTTCAGGTTATGGTAATTCTTTTCGCTCAGCTCTTTCACATGGTTCCGGATGGAAAGCAGATGATGCTTCAGCGCTTTTTCTCTTTTGATTTCGTCTTCGGCAGCAATATATTCCTGAAATGCCGTCAGCGAAACTTTGGAATCGATAATCAGATGTTTATCTTCGGGCAGTTTGATGAGGATATCTGGCCGTAAAGTGCTGCCATCTTCCCCTTTGGCCGTATATTGCAGGAAATATTCTTCGTTTTTGTTCAGTCCCGAACGTTCCAGAATTCTCTCCAGAACCACTTCTCCCCAGTTGCCCTGTTTTTTGGGATCCGATTTGAGGGCTTTGGTCA
>CAYLSW010000070.1:0-9309 GCA_964386145.1 uncultured Lentimicrobiaceae bacterium
AACATTAACGCTACCTGGTATGCCTTGGAATACATGGAGAAGCCTACCGTCTGGATTGTGGGTGGTGTAGACAAGGGTAACGATTACGACCTGCTTAAGCCGTTGGTGGCCGAAAAGGTGAAGGCCATAGTTTGCCTTGGCCTCGACAACCGGCATATCCATAAAGCTTTTGAGGGGCTGGTGGACACGATTATTGATACTGAATCGGCCCGCGAAGCTGTGACCACGGCTTACTATCTTGCCGAAAAAGGAGAAACAGTTTTGCTTTCGCCGGCTTGTGCCAGTTTCGACTTGTTTGATAACTACGGAGACCGTGGAGACCAGTTTAAAGCAGCTGTGAATGAATTGTAATTTTATTAAGAAAGACAAATGACCATCTTTAACAGTGAAATAAAAATAAAAGGCGACCGGGTTATCTGGGCAGTGGTCTTTATTCTGACCATTTTGTCTTTTCTTGCCGTGTATAGTTCCACGGGAACGCTGGCTTATAAATACCAGGGCGGAAACACAGCTTATTACATGCTGAAGCACGGAATTATTTTGCTGACAGGGTTGTTGCTAATGTATTTTGCTCATTTGCTGAAATACACATACTATTCGCGGATTTTTCAAATCGCCTTTTATATTGCTGTACCGTTATTAATACTTACATTGCTGTTCGGACTTAACCTGAATGAAGCCCGTCGCGCACTGCCCTTGCCGTTTCATTTGAGTTTCGAAACCTCCGACCTGGCCAAACTGACGCTGACAGTCTATCTTGCCCGCGTATTGACCAAACGTGAAAAGGAATTAAAAGATTTTAATAAAGTGCTGCTTTATCTGATGTTGCCTGTACTGATTGTCTGCGGACTCATCTTTCCTGCTAACCTTTCCACAGCTGTACTTATTTTTATCACCAGCCTGGTTTTGATTTTTATCGGGCGGGTAAAATTTCCGTATATTCTTTCCATTCTCGGATTGAGTGCGCTGTTGCTGGGTTTTGTTCTTGCAATCTTACTTATGATGCCGGCGGGAAAACAGGCACGACTGAATACCTGGAAGGCCCGGATTGAGCAATTCAAAAGTGGCAATGCAGAGGACAATTATCAGGTGGAACAGTCAAAAATAGCCATCGCTTCCGGCGGTTTGTTTGGAAAGATGCCGGGTAAAAGTACCCAGCGCAATTTCCTGCCACATCCTTACTCTGATTTTATCTTCGCCATTATTGTGGAAGAATATGGCCTCGTGGGTGGTGTCATCGTCGTGTTGCTCTACCTGATACTGCTGTTCCGGGCGGTACGAATCGTAACAAAGGTCCCCAATAATTTTGGGGCTTATCTTGCTATTGGATTGAGTTTTAGTCTTGTTTTTCAGGCAATGATAAATATGGGCGTTGCCGTCCACCTGTTGCCGGTTACCGGACAGCCTTTACCTTTGGTGAGTATGGGCGGAACTTCCATTTGGTTTACCAGCCTGTCCATTGGTATTTTGCTTAGCGTAAGCAAGGAGTTGGAATCAAATACAATGAAATAAACCACATGATGAAAGAAGATAGAAAATATAATATATTGATGAGCGGTGGGGGTACCGGCGGCCATATCTTCCCGGCTATTGCTATTGCCGATGGGTTAAAGGCAAAGCTTGCAAATGTGGATATCCTTTTTGTGGGTGCCAAAGGCCGTATGGAAATGGAAAAAGTTCCACAGGCAGGCTACCCCATCCAGGGACTGTGGATAAGCGGTATTCAGCGTAGTCTGACATTGAAAAATCTGATATTTCCGTTTAAATTATTGGATAGCCTCCTCAAAGCACGTCGTATTGTGAAACAGTTTCAGCCTGACGTTGTGGTAGGAACGGGGGGCTACGCCAGTGGCCCACTTTTAAAAGCTGCCTCCACCGCCGGTTTTCCCACTCTCATTCTGGAGCAAAACTCCTATCCCGGTATCACCAACCGCTGGCTTGGAAAGGTGGTGGATGTGGTGTGTACGGCTTACGAGGGGATGGAGAAATATTTTCCTGCCGGCAAAATTGTGGTTACCGGAAGTCCCATCCGGAAAAATATCCGCAAAATAAAGGTGGCTACTGGCGAAGCACGAAAATTCTTCGGGCTGGAAGGAAACAGGAAAACCTTGTTGATTATCGGAGGAAGCCAGGGAGCACGCCGTATTAATGAAGCTGTAGCACAGCAGGTTGAACATTTGCTGGCCACAGGGATACAAATCATTTGGCAGACCGGAAAACTATCGCTGGACATGGCCGGCAAATCATTGCTTAATTCTAAATTCAGAAATCGTGTGGTGGTCAGGGATTTTATCTATGAAATGGATAAAGCTTATGCTGCTGCCGATGTGGTTGTGTCGAGGGCTGGTGCCATTGCCATTGCCGAAATCATTCAGATGAACAAACCGGCGGTCTTTATCCCCTTACCCTCGGCTGCCGAAGATCATCAAACGCGTAATGCCAGAGCGCTCGTAGAGAAAGAAGCGGCTCTTTTGCTGGAAGAAAAAAATGCTCCTCGTGATTTTCTTGTGGTGGTAAGTAGCTTGATGAGAGATGAAGACAAAAAAGAAATCATAAAAAACAACCTCCGGCAGTTTGAACATGGCGATGCCACGGAGGAAATTGTTGAACAGGTTTTGAAATTAACAGAACAAAAAAAGATTTGAAAACGAAAACTGACATAGCTTATTTTTTGGGTATCGGTGGCATCGGTATGAGCGCATTGGCGCGCTATTTTCGAAGCCGTGGGATGACTATTTACGGTTACGATGCCAGCACTACGCCACTCACAAAACAACTGGAAGCTGAGGGTATGCACGTACACTATGGGGTTGACGTTTCACAAATTCCCGAAGAAGTATCAAGGGTTATTTATACGCCGGCAGTTCCTGAAAGCAACGTTGAGTTTCAATATTTCAAATCCCGGGGCGTGGAGATGGAAAAACGGGCCTCCGTTGTCGGTCAAATCAGTCGTGACCTGTTTACCATTGCTGTTGCCGGAACACATGGGAAAACCAGTATTACTGCTATGGTGACACATATCCTGCATGTTGCCGGAATACCCATAGTTGCTTTTATCGGTGGAATAGCCAGGAATTTCGGAACTAATTTTATAGCTTCGGAACAGCCGCAGTTTATGGTGGTTGAGGCTGATGAGTATGACCGATCGCTGCTCAAATTAGAGCCTGATATTGCTGTAATTACCTCCATGGATGCCGACCATCTTGATATCTATTCCGGCTTAGCAGATTTGCAGCAGACTTTCCTCAAGTTTGCCCGGCTGCTTCCCGAAAAGGGACTACTTGTCTATGAGGAAAAGCTGAAAAGTTTTGAAAATGAAGGGATAAACAGGCTCTCTTATGGCTTATCCGTAAAAGCAGCGCTCTCTGCCGACAACATTCATTTGGAAGAATACCATTATTGTTTTGATGTAAAGCAAAACAGAAAATTACTTATGAAATTGAAGATGCAGGTCCCCGGGAAGCATTTTGTAGAAAATGCGCTTGCCGCCATTGGAGTGGCTTTGCATTTGGATATAGATGTTTCAACAATAAAAGAAGCACTTGAGAATTTCGCAGGTGTGGCACGTCGCTTTGACTATCGTATCAGGACATCAGCATTGGTTTATATCGATGATTATGCCCATCATCCCAAAGAGCTGATGGCAACATTGCGCACAGTGCGGAAACTCTATCCTCGTAAAGAGATGACAGTAGTTTTTCAGCCGCATTTGTATAGCCGTACCCGAGATTTTGCCGATGATTTTGCACGGGTTCTCAACGACGCTGACCGTCTGATTTTGCTGGATATCTATCCGGCGCGTGAAAAACCGGTTCCGGGAATAACCTCTCAGATGATAGCGGATAAGGTGAATCTGAAAGAAAAATATGTTATGAACAAAAAGGAACTTTTTGTCTATTTGAAAAAAGAGAAGCCTGTGTTGTTGTTGACCCTCGGAGCTGGTGACATTGGGCTTATGGTTGAAGATGTTGAAGAAATATTGAAGGCATCATGAAAAAGATATTGTCCATACTGCTTGTTTCGTTGTTTGCACTGGCACTCTTTCTGTTGGCAGGATATGGCTATGTGCAATACCGCAACCAAAAAGTGAATAAAGTTATGGTGCATATTGAACGGAAAGGATCGGTGGGTTTTCTCAATAAAAAGAAAATACAGTCCATTATCCGAAAGCAGGACAATGTAACCGGAATGTTAATAAAGTCAGTGAACACTATCCGGATTAAAAGGAATATTGCAAAGAATCCTTATGTAAAATCGGTAGATGTTTATTTAAATCTATCCGGTGATGTGATGGTGAATATAGTCGAAAGGACTCCTGTGTTGAGAATTTATAATCTAAAACATAACAGTTGTTACGTGGATACGGAAGGCAACCTGTTTCCTTTGAGTAAATACTTTGTGCCGCGGGTGCTACCGGCTAACGGATACATTAAAGCAAAGCTGATAACGGGTAAAAATATTCATGCTAAAATTTACAAAAACACATCGCTTCCCGGCTTATATTTGCTGGCCAAAAAAATCGGGGCGAATGGTTTTTTGAAGGCAAGTATCAGCCAGCTGTTTGTCAACAGCAAAGGCAACATTGACATGGCCCCGGAGTTGGGCAGGTTTATTTTTCATCTAGGGGACAGTACGGATATGGATATTAAACTTGATAATCTTGAGGCTTTTAGTAAAAAAGTTCTTGCACACGGAGGCTGGTCAAAATATAGAATCATAAATCTGCAATATACAAACCAAATAGTTTGCACAAAAAAATAGGCTTATGGAAGAAAATGAAATTATTGTCGGGTTAGACATAGGAACTACCAAAATTGCATCTATTGTTGGGCAAAAAGATGAATTTGGGAAAATTGAAATACTCGGTTATGGTAAAACCGAATCTATTGGTGTGAAAAGAGGGGTTGTTATCAATATTGAAGATACGGTAACTTCCATCCGGACAGCAGTGGCGCAGGCTGAGGAAAAATCGGGTGTTGACATAAAATATGTAAACGTAGGCATTGCCGGCCAGCACATCAAAAGTATCCAGCACCGCGGCTCTCTCATACGCGAAGATGCTGAAATGGAAATCACCAATGAAGAGGTGGAAAAACTTATCAGCGATATGTATAAGCTGAACATGTCGCCCGGAGAGGAGATTATCGAAGTTATTCCCCAGGACTTTATCGTTGATGATGAAGATGGTATCCGCCATCCCGTGGGTATGCTGGGCAACAAGTTAGAGGCTAACTTTCACATCATCATTGGCCAGATTGCTGCTGCGAAGAATATTTATAAATGCATTGTTAAAGCCGGTCTCGACATGGCTGATTTGATTCTGGAGCCCATGGCTTCGGCACAGGCGGTGCTGAGTGAGGAGGAAAAAGAGGCTGGTGTGGCATTGGTGGACATTGGGGGTGGAACAACGGATATTGCCATATTTCAGGACAGTATCATCAGACATACTGCCGTGATTCCGTTTGGTGGCGACATTGTTACCGAGGATGTTAAGGAGGGATGCTCTATCATTCGCAGGCATGCAGAAGAGCTAAAAGTTAAATTCGGGTCTGCTCTTGCCGACGAAAATAAAGAGAATGAAGTAGTGGCTATACCAGGTTTGCGTGGCCGTCCGCCAAAAGAAATTACATTGAAAAATCTGGCTTCTATTATTCAGGCACGTATGGAAGAAATTATTGACCACGTGCATTATGAAATTAAAACTTCCGGTTTTGAGAAAAAGCTCATTGCAGGAATTGTACTGACGGGTGGTGGCTCGCAGTTGAATCATGTGAACCAGCTTATGGAGTTTAAAACCGGTATTGAAACGCGCATTGGCTATCCCAATGAACATCTTGCCAAAGAAGTCCCCGAAGAAATGGCCAGCCCCATGTATTCCACCGGTATCGGACTGGTAATCGAAGGAATTAATCGAATGGAAAGTGATATCAAAACGTCAAAAGGCGATCTGGAGAAATCGTCAGACCAGCCAAATGCCAAAAAAGGAGAAACAAAAGAAAGAGATTACAGTGGAAACCGGGGGTTTCTCAGCAAAGTCAAAAAATGGTTTGAGGATGATAATTAAATTAACTTTTTAATGTTAAAAACTATCTTTCAACACAGAAGATAAAAGGGTACAATTGGTTATTTTTAATTCAGAAATTATGGAACGTAATATGCAGGATAAATCGAAAAGTAATTTGTTTATGGAAAACAAAATCGAATTCAGAAAAAAAAAGCACACCTCTATTATTAAAGTTATCGGCGTTGGTGGTGGTGGTGGTAATGCTGTGAATCACATGTTTGCACAGGGCATCGAAGGTGTCGATTTTGTGGTGTGCAATACCGACATGCAGGCGCTGGAAGCCAGTCCGGTTCCTGTAAAAATTCAGCTGGGTAGTTCTGGTCTCGGTGCCGGAGCTATTCCCGAAGTTGCTGAAAAAGCTGCCCTGGAATCCCTTGATAAACTGAAAGCGGTCATGGACCCCGAGACACAGATGGTGTTTATTACTGCCGGAATGGGAGGTGGCACAGGAACAGGAGCTGCTCCGGTGATTGCCAAATTTGCCCGCGAGCAAGGTCTGCTTTCGGTAGCTATAGTTACCCTCCCTTTCCGTTTTGAAGGTCGCCGGAAGATGCTCAAAGCACAGCAGGGCATCACCGAGCTAAGGAAAAATGTAGATACTTTGCTGGTTATCAGCAACGATAAACTACGCGAACAGTACGGTGACCTTGGCCTGGGAAATGCTTTTGCCCGCGCTGATGATGTGCTGACAACGGCTGCAAAAGGAATCGCTGAGCTGATTACCGTTCACGGATATGTGAATGTTGACTTTGAAGATGTGAAGACTGTTATGAAAGATAGTGGAAAAGCTATTATGGGCTCCGCGGTTAAAAGTGGTGAAGACCGTGCTTATAAAGCTATTGAGGAGGCTATGCGTTCTCCGCTGCTGGATGACAACGATGTTTCCGGCGCCAAAAATATTCTTCTTTATATCTCTACAGGCGATCAGCAGGACATTACCATGGATGAAATTTCAGTTATCACCGATTATATCTCCGATAAGTGTGGCGATAATGAGACGGATGTGATTTGGGGTCGCGGTTTTGATGAGTCGATGGGCGAAAGTCTCGGAGTAACCATTATCGCTACCGGTTTTGATGCCAAAGAAAAGATTCATGAACTTTTTCCTGACAAGGAAAAATATATCGAAGAAACCCCACCTGAGGAAGAGTCCATAAAAAAAGTGAGTAGGACCGGGGTGGAAGCTTTCGTTGCTGATAAAACCGAATCTGAACCTAAAGATGTTTCCGAATTAATTCCTAAAAGTGAACCTTCTGATGAGCATAATCAGGTGGAATCGATGAAGAAAATTATTCACAAACTGGATGAAGACTCTGAAAGTGAGCGATCTGCTTCGGTAATGGGCAAGGCAAGAGACGGGGTTGCTTCTGAATCAGAGCATCTTTCCCTGAAAAAATTTGTAAGAGGTCAACCTTTGGGCGGTAAAGAAGAAACGATTAGCGTTGAGGAGGAGGTAAGTAAAGAGGAACTGAATGCCAAATTGCATAAAGCCTCCGAGGCACGGAAAAAGAAACTGGCCGAACTGAGTATGCTGCGTAACAAACCAGTGTCGGAACAGGAAAAAATACCTGCTTATAAACGCCAGCATATCCAACTTTCCGAACCCAACTACTCTTCCGACTCGCAGGTGTCTCGCTACACCCTTTCGGAAGATGGTAAGAAAAATACGATTATTAAATCGGACAATTCATTTTTACACGATAACGTTGATTAAAATAAAGCTATGAGCTTAGAACATCTTATAAATCAAGATTTAAAAGAGGCAATGTTTGCCAAAGACCGGCAAAAACTGGCCGCTTTGCGGGCTATAAAAGCCGCATTGCTGCTTGAAAAAACCGGAGGGGGTGTGGGAGACTCCGAAATCCCGGAGAGCGTTGAGCTGAAACTATTGCAAAAACAGGTAAAACAACGCCGCGATACGGCCATAATATACCGTGAACAAAACCGTCATGATTTGGCAGAAGAGGAAGAATACCAGGCCGCTATCATTGAAAAATATCTCCCGGAACAGATGCCAGAAAAGGAGGTGAAAGCCGTGGTTGAAAAAGTAATCGCCGATACCGGAGCTTCTTCTATGAAAGATATGGGGCGCGTGATGGGCATGGTCTCCAAACAACTTTCCGGGAAAGCCGATAACAAAATGATTTCCGTTCTTGTGAAACAACTGCTTTCGTAATAGTTCAGGCAACTTTATTGTAAAAGTCCCGGGATATGAAAAAAGCCGCACTATGTGCGGCTTTTTTAAATTTGTTCACTAAAACCAAACTTTAACTTAAAGCGAGACGTTTGAAGTCAGTAACCGTGAGGTCTTTATCAAAACCCCGCAGGTACTGCTGTATGTTTTTCTTTGAATCTTTAATGAACGCCTGATTCAATAATGTGTTTTCTTTGAAGAACTTGTTGAGCTTACCGGTGGCAATTCTTTCAATCATCTCTTCAGGTTTGCCTTCCTGACGTGCCTGCTCTTTGCCAATTTCGATTTCCCGCTGGATAACATCTTCTGCAACTTGGTCTTTATCGACAGCTACAGGAGCCATGGCTGCGATTTGCATAGTCACGTCATGGCCGGCAGCAGCAAATGCTTCACCGGCTTTGTTCAAACCTGCAATACTGGCAATACGGTTGCCCGGGTGAATGTAGGCGTAAACACTTTCAGCTTCGATGACTTCATAGTTTCCAATCTGGATTTTTTCGCCAATAACACCGGTTTTGTCCGTTATAGACTCTTCAACGGTACGTTCACCGAGTTTCAATGCTTTTAATTCAGCGGTAGTCTTCACACGGTTTTCAACAGCGAGGTCTATCACTGACTTTACGTAATCAATAAAGTCCTGATTCTTGGCAACAAAGTCTGTTTCACAATTAATCATCAAGACAGCAGCAAACTTTTTATCATCACTTACCTTAGCGAGAACAACACCTTCCGAGGCTTCACGGTCAGCACGTTTTGCCGCTACTTTTTGTCCCTTTTTGCGCAAATAGTCAATAGCTTTTTCCTTGTCGCCATTGGTTTCAACCAATGCCTTTTTACAATCCATCATGCCGGCACCGGTGGCTTTTCTCAATTCATTTACTTGTTGGGCAGTTATCTTCATCTTAATTTCTTTTTCGTAAAAACGATTATTTTTCACTCTTCTTAGCAACAGGTTTTTTAATGATTCTGGGTTTTTTAACCTTTTTTTCTGCTGCGATATCAGCTTCTTCTTCGGCTTGTTTCAAATTTTCCGATTTGGCTTTCAAATCAG
>CAYLSW010000071.1:0-9307 GCA_964386145.1 uncultured Lentimicrobiaceae bacterium
CACATCTTATTTGAATAAATCGTCTAATTTGGCAGACATTAGTGCTGACTTGTTGAGCAGTATCTCTTCTTTTTGATTAAAGCCATCAGCAGTCGTCCTGATGAGCTTAGTTGTAATGATAAAGCCAAGCATAACGCGATTAGTTCTCTTAAAATAGTCCTCGGTCTTTTGATAGAACAACTCGGCATACTGCATTAGCTTTTCACGTGATATAGGATTCCAACTAAATTTATCACTATCAAAGTCAAAGAGTTTTTTTATCTTTTCGCTAGCTTCTGTTGATAAGTCGCCATCTTTCAAGTCAATCCAGTCATCACTGATGTTATATGTAATTTTTACAAATTTTCCATCTTCTGTTTTATACAAATACACAAAGTAAAATATATCAGTATGAAAGTCATGATCCACACTCACTTTTTCAAGTGTGGTAACTGTATGAATCTTATATTCTTCAAATAAACGAAAATAGCTTTCTCTCCAATTCTTGAGCCAGTTTTCTATAAATGTAGTATCCAGAAAGAGTGGGGTTAAATCCTGCTTCAGATTTGCATCACTCACCTTGTTCATTTGCAGTGTAAGTTTGTCGAACAATGTTCTCAAGTCACTAACATCTATTCCTTTTGCAACGAGATAATCAAGATCTGGAATTGTTTTTTTGTTCATATACCAGAGTAGGTCGTAAATATCACGTCCTTTCTCTTCATATATTTTTTTACCAACACCACGCGGTCCACGCAAAAATATAGCCGCTATTTTGCTTGCCATGAGTGCAGACATATTGTATGTCTTTATGACAAACGAGAACTGGTCAGTGTTTATGGTCTGGCGTTCTGTAACGGTATTCGGTGCTGTAAAGTTGTTTAAGTCAATTTTTACGTGCACTTGTTTTGACGGATGTTCAATTCCAAACTTATCTCCAATATGAAAACGTAAAAGCAATCCTCTGCGAGAGGTCGTCTTTATCGTCAAAAAATCAGAATCAGTACTATAGGTATCTGTGAAATACGTCTCTATCTCCTTTTTTAATTCGCCGAGAAAATCCTCCGTCACTAGGTGTGTAACTTCAAAATCTAAGTCAACCGACATACGATTAAGTCCATGGCAAATGCGAAGTGCAGAACCGCCATACATCACCCAATCGCTATATTTTGCATGGTGATAAATAAAGTTCAAGACATAAAACTGCAGTTCCTCTTTGAGCACATTGCGCTGCGTTTCAACACCAATTGCACCAAACGCTGTGCCAGCATCAAGTTTTCTTTTCAGAGCTATGAGAATTTTATTATTCATGTTTCAAGTTGTTTTTTATCATTGTGTAAAACTTTTTCTTTTCGCCATCGTCCATTTCATCAAAATCAATCCTTAATTCTTCAATCAAATTATCAATATCGCCAAGTATTAATCCTCTAAACTGGCGAGTTTTAAAGTACAACAAATCAAAGAGCGCTTTTGCTGGAGACGCTATAAAGAAATTAAACGTGCCGTCTACCAGTACAAAATCCGAGAATAAATCTTTCTTTATAGACTGGTACGAAAACGTGCCTACCTTTGTTTTGTAATTTCTAGTTATTTTTGGAGTAACCGAAGTAATAGTGTGAATAATTTCAGTTGTGAGATTGTAGTACTGCAGTGCGGTCCAAGAACTCACGTAAGACGGCGTGCGTAGCACGTTTGCAAGATAAAACATATAAGAAATATCAGCTTTATTTTTGTTGTAGAAATCAGTTGGAATATAGAGTCCTTTTTTAAGAGCAATAATCTCTTTATGCTTCAAAGACCGGCTGATGTATGAATCAACTGTTGTGCTTTTGAGATTGTGCTGGCTAGCAAGCTGACAAATAGACCTTTTGGCAAAATAAGGCTGTGGTTTAAGCTGTTCAAGTAGTGCTTCTTTGTATTTCATAACTATGACGTTATCATATCAAATCCGAAACGCCGTGTCAAGTGGGTCCATAAAAGTGCACCAGCAAAAAAACTACATCAAAAATGCGCGAAGTATTAGCACGGCGGACTTCGTCCGCCGTGCTATGGGATGCCACGCAATTGTGAAGGTCTAACCTTCACGGGGTGTGTGCTTTGGCTCCGCCTGCGCGCTTGGGTACTAATTCGGCAACGCAAGTGTGAAAGTGGGAAGGTTAGACCTTCCCACGGCGTGTTTTCACACGCAGTACATTGCGCGCCTTCGGCGCGCAGGGCGTGTCCTTTAGAATGTCCGATAGGGCAACATACCGCCAAATTGTCGCCTCCCGCGCGCAGCCGTAGCCCCCATCGCCGCGCTCCGCGCGGCGATGGGGGCGAAACAAAAAACAAGAAAAGTGGGGAAGTAATATAAAAGCGAGAATAGTGCCACCTGAAATCTCCTGAAAATTTTCTGTGCGTTCAAGTACCATACGGCGCGCTTCGCGCGAAGCGCGACACAGTACTGACGCTGTAATACTACAAAGTCTGACTCTAACACTTCAATGACGTTTTCTATATTTTGCCTCTAAATTAGATAAGTTATGAAAATATGATTGACTTCTGTGCTTGACTATGATAAGATAAATAAAATAGTAATAAGTTTGAAGAAACCCTACTATGGCAATCGAAAAATCCTAAAAATATTATGGCAACAAAGAAACAAATTAAAAATATATGGAATGAAGCAAAAACTATGCGCGGGTTAAATCCTAATGTTTGGCGCAAAGATAAATTTGGTAATAAAATTAGAAATGGTTCGTACGGTACAGTGGGAAAGTTTGGTTGGGAAATAGATCATAAATATCCGGAGTCAAAAGGTGGCTCAGACAAAGACAAAAATTTACAACCGTTGCATTGGGAAGAAAATCGCAAAAAGAGTGATAAGATTAATTATAAGAGATAAATGAATTTAATAACACAAATCAAAGGAAGTATAATATTTTTGGGCCATGTAAAAGATGGTAGAGAACCAGTATATTCTGGAACAGGTTTTTTAATACAAGTTGATAATATGTTTTATATTGTTACAGCAAAGCATGTCGTAGAAAGTGATTTTCAAAATATGTTTATTTTTAGAAATTCAAAAAATTTTGGCATAAATTTTCGACCAATAGCAGAGATTTTACAGCAAGGATTATCCTGGAAAATGCACTCAAATTCTTTAGTAGATATTGCGATGTTGCCATTTGTAATGTCTAATGACGACAAGGTTAAGTTTATACCAAAGGAGCTTTTTGTTAAAAATGAAGAAGAAATCTCTGAATTAACAGAATTGTTTTTTGGCTCATATCAACCTGGAATCAATAATCTAGATAAACAAATCAACCCCATTATTAGAAAAGGTGTTGTATCAAGAACTAATCCAGATAAAACTTTTTTTATGGATGGTTTTGCATTTCCTGGAAATAGTGGTAGTCCTGTATTTTTGTTGCCAACCCCAATAAAAATTAATGGTAGCGGTATTCAAATTGGTGGTCCAATGGAAATTAAACTCGCTGGTGTAATAGGGGCGTATGTACCATACGAAGATGTAGCTATTAGTCAGCAAACAGGAAGGGTAAAAAATATCTCAACTGAAAATACCGGATTAGCTCTGGTACATTCTACAATTTTATTAAATGAAATTATTCAATCTAATTCTTTTCAAGAACAGCATGTTCAAATATTAAATAATATGAAAAAAAATAGTGATAAAAAAAATAATCTATGAAAAAGCAACCGACAGAAAAAAAGTATAAAATCAGTGAAGTTGCAGAGATTTTGGGGGTGCATGAGGATACTTTGCGGAATTGGGAAAGGGAAGGGTTGATTAAACCTGAGCGGATTGGAATGCGTAGTGATAGACGATATACAACAAAGATGATTGGAGAGATTAAAAAGAAAGGATTGGTTTCTGATCTAGCAAAAAAATATCCGGCAAATAAAAAAGATTTAGCGGAATATACAAAAGATGAGCTGATAAAAGAATTACAGATATTAAAAAGACAAAAAAAGTATGGTTTGGTTTGGGAAAATCATACAGAAGAAGTTGTGGAGCGGTGTAAAACAGATGCCCCGATTTTAGTTGTAAAAGAAGATAAGCAAATAAAAGATAAAGACAAGAGTAAGCCGACAAATATTTTGATTGAAGGTGATAATTACCATGCCTTGCAAGTTTTAAATTACACACACAAAGGAAAAATTGATGTGATTTATATTGACCCGCCGTATAATACCGGAGCAAAAAATTGGAAATACAATAATGATTATGTAGATAATGAAGACAATTTTAGACATAGCAAATGGATTTCAATGATGCGTTTTAGGTTAAAAGCTGCAAAAAATTTGCTAATAAAAGACGGGGTATTGATTTGTGCTATTGATGAAAATGAGTTGGCCCATCTCAGTGTTTTAATAGAGGAAATTTTTCCATTTTATGAACAACACCAAATAGTGGTTGTGCATAACCACAAGGGTGTGCAAGGTAAAAATTTTTCCTATACACATGAATATGCTGTTTTTGTTATTCCGAAGAATCAGAAAATTATTGGAGACAGGTTATTATCAGAAAATGAGATTTATGTTTCTAACTTGCGGAATTGGGGGAATGAATCATTAAGAAGTGATGCAAAAAATTGTTTTTATCCAATAATTGTTAAGGATAAAGAGATTATCGATTTTGGAGATGTGGCGGTTGATGATTTTCATCCGCAATCTGCTAATGAAATTAAGGACGATGGAGATTTATATATTTGGCCTATTGACGAGAAAGGCGTTGAGAGAAAATGGCGATACGCACGACAAAGCGTAGAGACCATAAAAGATATTTTACAGATAAAAGAAACTAGTGCAGGAGTTAAGCAAATAATGATTGCCAAGAAATATGGTACTTATAAAACTGTTTGGACTGATAAGAAATATGATGCAGGAGAATTCGGTACAAAGATTTTAAAAGAAATTGTTCCGGATACAAACTTTCCTTTTCCGAAGTCACTCTTTACTGTTTATGACTGTCTATTTACTGTAGTTGAAAATAAAGAAAATGCAGTGATTTTAGATTTTTTTGCTGGATCTGGAACAACAGGGCATGCAGTTCTAAAAATGAATAAAGATGGTAAAAAAAGAAAGTTTATACTCGTAACAAATAATGAGTTTGGAATAGATGAAGAGGGAGAAATTAAAAAAAAGTATAAAACCACTTTACAAAATATTAAAGAAGAAGTTAAAAATAATAGTGATTTGGCATTAAAATGGGAGCAGGACTTTGGTATTTGTTCCACCACTACATATCCTAGGATTAAATCATTGATTAAAGGATACACAAAACCAAATGGAGAAAAAGTTGATGGTCTTGGTGGAAGTTTGGAATACTTTAAAACTGAATTTGTAGATGTTGAAAATATTGAAATGGTTTCTGATAGAAAGAAGCTAGAATTTACTTACAACGCAGGACAAATGATAGCGCTAAAAGAAGAGGTCTTTAAAGAAGTTACTAAAAATAAATTTTATCAGATTTTTACAGATGAAAGAGATAAATTTGTCGGTATTTATTTTAGAGAAAATCTAGATAAATTAGCAGAAATGGAAAAAAAGATTTTGGATAAAAAAGATGTGCAACTTTATCTATTTTCTTATGGAGTAAATGATTTTAAGAAAGATTACACCGAATATAAAAATGTGACGGTTAAAGATATTCCGGAGCCGATATTAAAAATATATAAGAGTTTGAATAATTAGATATGAACACGAACAATCATAAACTAACATTGGAAGAGTATAAAAAAATCTGGACACCGTTTTGTTTTATGGATGAATCAGGAACTCTTGGTGTTAAAAGTAACCCATTTTTTACGATTGGTATTATAAAATGTTCACAACCATATTTTTTACAACAAGCGATAAGAAGTGTGAGAGAAAAAAACAACTTTTGGTGGGAATTGAAATTCAATGGTCTCAATATAGCCAAAACAAATGTCGCGCTCAAAGTGCTTGATGCTTTTTTTGAAACAAAAAGTATTGCATTTTCGTCATACACCATTGATAAGAGGAGTGATTATTTTCATAAGGAGTTTGATGATAATCCATTTGTTGCTTATGAACAGATTACAAAACATTTACTAGAGGGTATTTTAAAGAAAAACGAAGTGCTCATAGTATTGGCAGATGATTTAGTATCGCCAAAAAAGAATAAGTTTGAAATTAATGTTAAAAATCAAGTTAATAAAAAGTTTGGGAGACTTGCAATTGCAGGTGTTTGTAGATTAGACTCGCGGACAAATGACTTGTTGCAAATGACTGACCTATTGATAGGTGCTATAAATTATGAGCTACTTTTAAAAGATGGAGTGCTTAAAAAAGCATCAAAAAATAAGGAGAAGTTTATAAAACATCTTAAAAATAATCTTGGAACCGAGGCATTAACTGAGAATTTTAGAACTTCAAATTTTAATATCAGATTTCACCACAACGATACAGCAGTAATACAAAACAAAAAGGCCATCGACCAATAGAGCCGACGCCTTTCAGATAGAGATATACTATCAATATGATAACAAAAAGTCAATAGTTATCCACACTAAAATTAAATAGAAAATTATGACACAAATAATACTAAAACCATTTCAAGAAAAAGCGTTAGAGAGTTTGACGGACGAGTTTTTGCATAAATGGGAAAAAGAATCAAAACAAACAATAAGATTTCAAGCGCCAACCGGCTCGGGGAAAACAGTGATGATGGCGCAATTTGTTAAAGAGCTCGTGAATGACCCGAGGTTGACGGAGGCAAATCTTGCATTTTTGTGGGTGAGTATTGGAGGGTCAAAAGATGGAGATCTTGCTTCGCAAAGTAGAAAGAAATTTACTGAGTACTATGACGGAAATACGGCAATAGAAATTACTGGATTGGACGATTTAGATAGAGATAAGGTTTTAGAGCAAAACGAAATTTTATTTTTTAATTGGTCAAAAATCAAAACCGCAAATAAATCGGGTAGAAAATTGAGAAGAGACGGAGAGACTGAGATAACATGGGATGGAATGTTGGAAAGAACGAAATTGGAAGACAGAAATATTATTTTAATCATTGATGAAGCACACAGAGAAACAGGGACATTATTGGCAGAAGAAGAAATTAAGCAGATTAATCCAAGGATAGTTTTAGAGATTACCGCAACTCACAATAATGAGAATGTTGATGTTAATGTGGAGTATAAGGAAGTTGTAAATGCTGGGCTTATTAAAGAAAGTATCCTATCTCAAACCCAAGAAGATTTTCAAGATAAAAAAGAACAAGATTTAGATAGATATGTTTTAGATTTGGCATTGAAGAAGAGAAAAGAATTACATGATATTTATGAAGAAAATGGTATTGATGTTAATCCATTATTGATGATACAGCTTCCAAACGATGAGCAAAAAAATCAAGAGGAGGAAAAGCAGAAAGATATTGTTTTAGGATATTTAAGGGAGCAAAAAATTGATGCAAATAAAATTGCCGTATGGCTCACCGGTCCAGATAAAGAGAATTTAGAGAACTTAACAAAAAATGACAATAGAAGAGTAGATATATTATTGTTTAAGCAAGCGCCAGCTACCGGGTGGGATTGTCCACGAGCACAAGTGATGTTGATGTATAGAGAAACTAAAAGCCCCGTCTTTCAAGTTCAGCTTCTGGGTAGAATTTTGAGGATGCCAGAGGCAAAAAAATATTTAAACTCTGCACTGAACCATTCTTATTTGTACACAACCTATACTAAAAACGAAATTATAGAAAGCTATAAAAATTTTGAAGTTATTGGTCCGAATGAAACCAAGATTTATGATTCTTTTATAAAAAATAGAATTAAGCAAATTGATTTGGAGACTTTTCTTTCGCAAAGGACGAGCTATAACGACTTGGGAAAAACATTTCAGTCTACTTTTCTATCAGTTGCAAAAAAATATTTTAAAAATAAGAAAGATTTGGAAAAGTCCGGTTTTTACTTTAATAATCAACTTGATCTAAATCTAATGGTTGACCAAAAAATTACTGATTATGATAATTTTATTAAAAATTTAAAGAAGTCAAAAGACTTTGGGCAAGAGATGTCTTTATCTGATATTGAGAAACTATATAAAAAACTTTGTATAGAGATATTGTCAAAACAAGAAGAAGAATCAAAGTACGGAGGGATTGCTCGTTCTTATGGAATCTTAAAATCTTCCTTGAATGTCTTTTTTGAAGACATATTGAAAATCGGAGAAAAGAAAGAATACTATCACTATATAGTTAATGACTTAATGAAAGGATCTAACAGTATTTTGATACCGATTATCAATAAAGCTCTTTTGGAATACAAAGAGATTAGAGATGGTGAAGAAAAAGAGAAAGACAAAAGAAAGCACGAAACAAAAATGATAAAAGTCCCGTTATCAAAAATAAAGTACAGCAGTATTTTTGAAAAAATAAAAAGTGAGAAGTGCGCGATGCAACCTTGCTATATTGAGAAAAATAATCAGAACGAGAAAGATTTTGTTAAGTATTTGGAAGAAAATAATTCCGTGCTTTGGTGGTATAAAAACGGAGATCAGGGGTCAGATTATTTTTCAGTAAAAAGAGAAGACGGAAGATTATTTTTCCCGGACTGGTTTATAAAGACAAGAAATGGTGTTTGGATTATAGATACAAAATCCGGGTTTACTGCAACAGGTGAAGGAGCAAAAATAAGAGCAAGAGCGCTTGAAAAATGGCTTGTGGAACATAAGGAATTTAAAGGAGGTTTAGTAAAACCAGGTTCGGCTGGAATTTGGCAGATTGCCGAAGACTTCAGTTTGAATAAGTGGAACAATCTGGAATTATAGCAAGCCAATAAAAATCAAAATTCGGCAACGCAAGTGTGAAAGTGGGAAGGTCTGACCTTCCCACTTTCACACGCAGCGCCCTGCGCGCCGGAGGCGCGCAGGGCGTGTCCTTTAGAATGTCCGATAGGGCAACATACCGCCAAATTGTCGCCTCCCGCGCGCAGCCGTAGCCCCCATCGCCGCGCTCCGCGCGGCGATGGGGGCGAAACAAAAAACAAGAAAAGTGGGGAAGTAATATAAAAGCGAGAATAGTGCCACCTGAAATCTCCTGAAAATTTTCTGTGCGTTCAAGTACCATACGGCGCGCTTCGCGCGAAGCGCGCCGTATGGTACTTGAACAATCTCCTCCTCGCGCTCGCAACACGATACAACTTCCTTCCTAAATATGTGAAGGTTAGACCTTCCAACATTACTCGGGAGTAAGCGACTTGCTTGGCGTGGGCTAGGATAAATATGTGAAGGTCTAATGAAGGTCTAACCTTCACATACTAACCTTCACATACTAACCTTCACATACTAACCTTCACAT
>CAYLSW010000072.1:0-9227 GCA_964386145.1 uncultured Lentimicrobiaceae bacterium
AAGTCAATTACGCTTACAGGGATAAAAGGTTTGGCAAAGTTAATAATGAGGAGAATGGCGAGTGAAACGGTTAGCAACAGGTAAACGATAGCTGTAACAATAAAAATATTTCCCATATCCATTCTGTCCGATCTGGCGGCACTTTTCAGTGTGTTAATTGCAAAAAGTATGACTGCTACCAGAATAAGAGTTCCTGAAACCTCAAACCACAGCCAGTTTTGACTGTTGTTGAACGTTGCCTCCCAAAAGGAAACTACCAGAATTATCACACCGGTTCCGAAAAGATAAAAAGTAATCCTTGCCAGCATTTCGCTGAATAGTTTGACCTCCATAACCACGGGGATCAACTGATACAAAGAGCCAAAAATGATCATGGTGATAAATCCCAAGACCATTAAATGCGTCAGCGTAAGCATCTCCGGATTGAGGTGATAAGGAAGAACAAGTTTTGGAGCAGCCAACAACATAACCACCGAAGATGCCAGAAACATGAGGGCGCCAAAGGCAAAATGTGGCAATACCACCGAAGGTGAAGGGGCATTCTTTGTGTTCAGTCCGATGGCCATTATTTAAAAATTATTAGTTTAAGATTATTCTCATCAATGGGCTTTTTCACGAGTTTATACCCCCTGTTTTCCAGTTCGGGCAGCAAATATCGTGGCAGCCGCTTGTGATGCACGTATAGGGCTTCTCCTTCTGACAGCTTTTCCAGTGCCTCTAAAGTTGCTACCATAGGCATGGGCATTTCCAGCTCGCGGACGTCAATTTCTGTCAGCTTCCCTTTAAAGCGGGCTTCAATACTGTCAAAGTCATTGGGTTCTTCTTCTTTGGCTTTTGTTCCCTCATTGGTTGAAGGAGTAGCCGAACCCGCTTTTTGCAGATAACAGTGAACCAAACCGGGTTCCGGCCTTTCGGTATGGTAAATATAACCACGTTTTTGCAAGATATTCAAAAGTGGTACAGGCTCAAAAGTGTTGATAATCAACAACGTTTCTTCCTCTTCCATTCCCTTGATTGTTTTCATTATTTCATCAAAAGGATCCATCCCTCCCGACAGAATAGGACGTACGTCCAAAGTGACAATGTTTTTTTTATCCATGATAGTGTTTGTTTTGTTTTCTTGTGAAACTTTTTTTTCTTTCTGACTAAATTCTACTTCGTAACCATTTTCCTGGAGCCTTTTCAGGAACTCGTCCGTGCTGACACCACCAATGCGGGCTGCATCAGCAACATTTACCCGTGGAGCTAATACTTTGGCTAAAACCGGATTTTTCAATTTCCTGAAATGCTTGTTGATGGAAGCAATCACATCGATGACTTTTTTATCATATTTTATGATTTTTGATATCTTTGTTTTTGCCGTGATAATCATTTTTTTAGGTTTAATGTTTCGCTGCAAAAATAAATAAAAATTTCCAATAGAAGATTCTAAAGTCTTTTATTATTTATTTTTGGAGCGGATTCATGTTTTTCTTTACCGTTCATAGTTGCTACCCGAATGCATGTGGAAAATATTTATCAGTATGGAATTTTATTATTAATTCTTCCCAACACCTTAAAATGTTATTTATCCACGGACATTCCTTTTTATCCGATAAATTAAGGATTATCCTATCTTTGCCGCTAAATTTTTTGGTTTATGAAGCAGTTTTTACTTTCTATTTGGTTTTTCTTTCTCGGATATGCCCTTGTTGCCCAGGTCCCGGTTGGTTATTATGATGGTACCGCCGGATTAAAGGGAGATGCCCTGAAAACTGCTTTATACAACATTATCAAAGGTCAGAAATCCTATCCTTACACCAGTGGTGGCAGCACAGATGTATGGGATATTTTGAAAGAAACCGATCGTGATACAGCCAATCCGGAAAATGTAATTTTGATTTATTCCGGTCGTTCGGTGAATGCTGCCCAGGAATACAATCATGGAAAAGGCTGGTCGCGTGAGCATGTGTGGGCAAAATCCAGAGGAGATTTTGGAACCGAACCCCCGGCCGGAACAGATGTAAATAATATTCGCCCCGCAGATATTTCAGTAAATAGCACCCGGAGCAACCGCTGGTTTGACACCTGTTCGTTTGCTGTAATTGACAATGGCGTCCCAACCGGAAGCTATAAAAGCAATACCCGTTGGGTTTGGCAGCCCCGGAAAGAGGTTGAGGGCGATGTGGCCCGGATTATTTTTTACATGGCTACACGATATGAGGGAGATAATGGTGAACCGGATATGAAAGTTATTAATTATATTCCCGCTGACAAAAGAACAAAGGCCCCTGTTTTTGCCAAACTCAGTACTCTGCTGAAATGGAATACTCAGGATCCGGTGGATAATTTTGAGCGTCACCGTAACGAAGTGATCTACTCATACCAACATAACCGGAATCCGTTTATTGATCATCCCGAATATGCGCAACTTATTTGGGGTACTTCTATCATCTCAGGAATTATTCCTCACGTACAAAAAACTTTTGTCGCTTACCCCAATCCGGTGGTTTCCATCCTCCATTTTTCCGGTTCGGAGCAAGATGTGAAATATCTTTATTCCATGCAGGGGGTGTTGTTGAAATCAACTGTATCAGAGCAGATGCCGGTTAATGATTTACCTGCCGGACTTTATTTCCTCGTGTTTAAAGATAAAAACACCGGAAAAATTCTTGGCCGTTTGAAAGTGGTTAAGGCCGTCCGGTAAAAGCAATTCCTGACAGCAGGTCGTTAATGATATCTCCGGAAATAGTGGAATAGCCTATTGTTCCACAGATGCCGGATTATAAATCAGGTTAAATTAATTCACCCATCACGTGCCGGTTTTTGTACCTTTGCATTTTCGCCTTTCAGGAGAAGAAAAATTAAAACCAAAAGAAGAATGGAAGAGAAAAAGGTGGCCATCATAGGAGCCGGGATTACAGGACTGGTAACAGCTTTTTATTTAAAAAAAGCCGGTGTTAGTTTCAGAATTTTTGAAAAGACCTCCCATATTGGGGGAGTAATTGAAACCTGTCGGCATGACGGTTTTGTTTACGAAAGAGGTCCTAACAGTGGTGTTCTTGCCAATGCGGAGACCGTTGAGTTTTTTGAGGATTTGGGAAATCGTTGCAAGTTAGAAATTGCCGATGCTTCTTCTGCTAAACGGCTGATATGGAAAGGAGGGAAGTGGCATGCGCTGCCTTCCGGATTTGTCGGGGGCATTACTACACCGCTTTTTAGTATGAAAGACAAACTGCGCCTTGTTGGTGAGCCGTTTCGCAAAAAAGGGACTAACCCCAACGAAACCCTTTCCAGCCTCGTCATCCGAAGAATGGGACAAAGTTTTCTGGATTATGCCATCGATCCGTTTATTCTTGGAATTTATGCTGGTGACCCGGCCTATATCGTCCCCAAATATGCTCTTCCCAAACTTTACCAACTGGAGCAGGACTACGGAAGTTTTATCGGCGGTGCCATCAAAAAGAGACGGGAAAAGAAAAGCCCTTCGGAGAAAAAAGTAACCCGTGAAATTTTCTCCATCGAAGGTGGTTTGCAACGGCTTACCGAGACCCTGTCAGGGTTAGTAGAAAATATTGAGTTGGAATGCAATGCCGTTTTTATCGAAAAAACCGACAGGAATTACCGCGTCTGTTTTAAAAACCGGCAGGAAGATTTCACGCATGTGGTGAGTACCATCAACAGCGATGGATTACCGCAAATATTTCCGTTTGTTGAAAAAAAATATTGGGAACCGATTGTCAGTCTGAAATATGCAAAAGTGACCGAGGTGGCCATTGGCTATAATAAGTGGGAAGGTCTTTCGCTGGATGCCTTTGGTGGTTTAATTCCTTTTAAAGAAAACCGGAATATCCTGGGGGTTTTGTTTACGTCAAGTCAGTTTCAAAACAGAGCTCCCGAAGGAGGGGCGCTCCTGACAACCTTTGTAGGTGGAATGCGAAAACCCGAATTGGCAGATTTGAAAGGGGATGAACTATTCCAACTGGTAAAAAAAGAACTGGAAATTACCATGGGGATAAAAAACATGGAACCTGATTTGTTCCGCTTCTCCAGACACCGGCAGGCGATTGCCCAGTATGGTACCGATACAGAAGCGCGCTTTCGTTCCATTGCAAACATTGAACAGCAACATAAAGGGGTGTATCTTGGTGGTAGCATCCATGATGGAATTGGTATGGCCGACAGAATAAAACAGGCCCGTTTTATGGCTGAAGACATCCTCCGTAACTGAGAAGTGCTCAAAGTTTAAGTACTTTAGCCACTTAACCATTTCCAACTTATTATGACTGATCATTAAATTCTTTTAACATCTGGCAATACATCTGGCAAAAATATTATTAATTTAGCCTTTCGTTAACCAAAAGAATAAAAGCCAGGTAAAATGAGAAAACTGGTAGCTCTAGATGTTAGTTGTCCTTTTTGCCACCAGTCGCTTATGGATGAGGAGGTGAAAATCTATGGTTTTCCCAGTGTCCGTTTAAATATCAGGTCGGAAGAAAATGATGAGGGAATGGTTCATCTTTGTGCGACGTACGAATGTTTTGAACACCAAAAAGATATACCGGTAAAACAAGGCGAAGTTGTGAATTTCTGTTGCCCGCATTGCCACAGTGAATTGCTTACCCGGGAAATTTGTAAGATTTGTGATGCTCCCATGGTTGAGCTGGATTTAGCCCCCGGTGGTTTTGTCAGAATTTGTTCTCGTTTCGGATGTTTCAACCATTTTCTCTCTCTTTCCGAAACGGAAAGTTTACACGAAATAGCACACTGAATATTATAATTGTTCAGATGGATTATGATTTCTTAAATGTATGAATTTGGTCATCAGTGAACCAACCATTAACATCATAACAAATCAGAACAGTCAGTCCGATCAGTGTACCATTAACATACTATTTCGGTTTCTTCAGATATTTATCCAGCACTTTAAAAAGGTCCACTTTTCGTGTAGGCTTAGACAGGAATGCGGCGCAGCCGGCTTTTTTGGCTTCTTCCTGATTTTCCAGTGTCGTATAAGCTGTTTGGGCTATCACCGTTAAATCGTGATTTTGCTTTTTTATCAGGCGGGTAGCCTCAAGTCCACTCATTCCGGACATTTTAAGATCCATAAGCACCAACCTTATTTCGGGGTGTTTGGCACAAAGCTCCACCGCTTCTTTCCCATTGATGGCATGAATGATTTTCATGTCAGGTTGGTATTTTTTCAAAAGAATCTCCAGATACTGGTAGTTTACTTCTTCGTCTTCCGTTACCAAAATAAAGATGCGTTGGTGAGACGATTCGGCAGTTTCTTTCAGTAGTAGTGTTAATTCCGGATGGACCGGCTGGTAAGGAATTTCTACAAAAAACGTAGAGCCTTTTCCCTTTTCAGACTCCAGACGGACTATGCCGTTCAGCAACTCGACATTTCCTTTCACAATGGAAAGTCCGAGGCCCAGGCCGCCTTCCTGGCGGGAAAGTGCTTTGTCTTCTTGCGAAAACTGCTCAAAAATAAGTTCCTGTGCCTCGGTGCTGATACCTATGCCGGTATCTTTGACATAAAAAGCCAGTTTATCCCGTTTCAGAGTATAACCCATCTCTACATAACCCTGCTGGGCAAATTTCAAGGCGTTCTCCAACAAATTACTCATTATTTTATGTAGTTTTTCTCCATCCACATAGACATGAGCAGATTCGTCTGTCAAGCCTTTTTTTACGTACAATGACAATCCCTTACTTTTAGCTATTTTGTCAAATTCCGAAAAACATCTGATAAGTATTTCATTAACATATACTTCCCGCTCAACTTTTTTCACCTGATGAGTCTGGAGTTTTGAGACTTCCAGAATCTCATCAATGATATGCAGCAGCTGCCGGGTGCTGTTTTGGATAATTTGTATGTAATTTCTCCTTGATTCGGGACTTAGTTCGTCGTCATCAAGCAGAGAGGCAAAACCTATGATACCATTCATGGGAGTACGAATCTCATGCGACATATTGGCCAAAAACTCACTCTTTAATTTGTTGCTTTCTTCGGCTTTTTGCTTTGCTTTTCGCAGTTCGGCCTCCATTTCTTTGTGCCCGGTAATATCCTCTTTAACACCAATAAAATGAGTTATTTCACCTTTTGAATTCTTGACCGGTGAGATACTGACCAATTCCCAATACAAACTCTGGTCTTTTCTCCGGTTAATCAGTTCGCCATGCCACTCTTTTCCTGCAGTAATGGTTTCCCAAAGTTCTCTGTAGAGGCTGTCCGGCATTTTTCCGGACTTTAATATCCTGGGATTCATGCCCAAGGCTTCGTTTACAGTATAACCGGTTACCTTCGTGAACTTTTTGTTCACATATTCGATGGCTCCTTCCGGGTTGGTGATGACAATGGATGCAGGACTTTGCTCTACTGCAAGGGATAATTGTAGTATTTTTTCTTCGTTTTTTTTCCGCACACTGATGTCACGCGCGACGCTGAGTACAAAGTTTTCTCCTCCGATCTCTACAATTCCCGAGCTGACTTCCACAGGAAACTCCCGCCCATCTTTATTGCATAAAAATGTTTCAAATTCAATTGTTTTCTCATTCAGCAGTCGGTTCCATAGTTCCTCTTTTTGTTTTTTTGTAATGGAACGTGACGTTAATGCAGAAACCTTCTTTTGTAACAATTCCTCTTCTGAAAAGTTCAGGATATTAGATGTTTTTTCATTTGCATCCACAATATTACCATCCATATCACAGAGGAAAATAGCGTCACCGGCTTGCTGCATAACCGTTTTGTACCTTTCGTTGCTGGCTTTTAGCTGAGTGAGGGCGTCTTTCCGCTCAATAAAAAGAGCTAACTGATTAGAAATAAAATTAAGCAGTTCTTCATCTCTTTTCGAAAACGCATTGGGATTATTATTATGCAGAAGGGCCATGACGCCGATAAAATTACCTTTATTTATCAACGGTATTCCAATCCAGACGGCTACAGAGGGGCCTATTTTCTCTATCTCTCCTTTTTCCTCCAGTTTTTCAAATTGTGATTTTGTTATAACCAACAATTTCCTTTTGCGACGGACATATTCAATCATTCCTTTTCTTGAATCGGGAAGTGAGGTAAGATAGATTTCGCCCTCATTGTTTTGCTGGAAAGGAAAAGAATAAAGATGTTTTTTGGCATCGTACAGAGCCAGATAAGCATGGTCAAATTCAACGATTTGTTCGATAATTTCAAAAACTTTCGCTATAAAGCCCTCTAATTCTTCTTCTAAAACAGCAGCACGCGCAATATCAAAAAGCACTTTTTGCCGGAGTTCGGTTTCGTAATTTTCTCTTTCCACCTGTATGTGAAACAAGGCATAGGAAAGGTCTTCGGTTACCTCACGGAATAATTCCATTTCTTCCTGATTTACGGTTATATCAGAGGGTGTCAAAACCATAATAAATCCAAATTTTTTTTCCTGATAAATCAGCATTTTGCTTAATCCGTAACTCGTTGGATGTTTTCCTATGAGTGGACAACCGTAGCAGGTATTTTCGTTATATTTGGTTCTGACAATTTCAGAAGTTTCAGAGGCTTGCCTGACACAAGCAGGCCATTTGCCTTTGCGCAGGTCTTTCTTCATCAACTCTATTTGTTCCTGTTTGAAACCCGAAAATGCATTGATATTTTTCTGGTTTCCTTCTTCGTCGAACAGTGATATCCAAGCCGCCACATAACTCTGCTCACTGGTAAATATTTCACAAGCTTGTTGTATCAGTTTTTGCTTATCGGTTTCGCGTGTAATCAGCTGGTTGATGTTTCGGATAGCTTTTAAAGTCCGGTTTAGGTGATACACAGTTTTGTCAGCAATCTGTTTTTCGTGTTCTGTCTTTTTCAGTTCAATGGCTCTTTTAACCGCTTCCCCGATTCGGGTAATATGTTCCTTAATGATATAGTCATCAGCTCCTGCTTTCATGCATTTTACTGCTGTGGCCTCGTTTGTGGAGCCGGTAGTAATGATAAATGGTAAAAATGGCTTTTCCCTGTTTCTGATTTGCAATGCTTCCATTCCGTCGAATGCCGGCAGGGCATAATCTGAAATGACAATGTCGTAGGGTTGTTTTATCTCAGCCATGTATTCTTGTCTGGTTTCTATAACCGTTAACGTAAAATCGTTAAAACTTTTAGACAAAGCTCTTTCCAGTAGTTTGGCATCGGCAGCATTGTCTTCCAATAATAAGATGGATAATTGTTTTTTCATAGATACTCTTGTTTGTCGGTTTCCGATAAGGTGAAAAACAATGTAGCTCCTTTACTATGTTGGCTTTTAGCCCAAATTTTTCCGCCATGTCGGGTAATAATACGTTTGGCAATAGCCAGGCCGATACCTGTTCCTTCAAATTCCTTTTTCGAATGTAACCGGCGAAAAGTATCAAACATCTTTTCGGCAGATTCCTCATCAAACCCCACGCCATTGTCTTTCACATAAAAAAAGGTTATATTACTTTTTTCATGGTTGCCTATTCCTATTTCCACAAGGGGATATGGTTCTTTTGCCGAATATTTCAAAGCATTGGAAAGCAGGTTAGTCATAAGTTGCTTTATGAGGCTGTAATCAGCATAAACCGGAGGAAGTTCATGGATTTCAAGCCGGGCCTGCGGCAGGTTATATTGCTTTCGTTGTTCCATAAAAATGGATTGTGCAAGAGGAGACAAATCAAACTCGACAAAGTTCAGATTCTTACGTCCGGTTCGCGACAACTGCAACAGGGCGCCAATAATCTCTGCCATTCGGTCTGCTTCCGAGAGAATGTCATCAGCCAGCATTTTCCCTGCCTGGTCAAGGATCGGATAATAATCTTCTTTTAAGATGGTGGTGAATCCGTGAATAGCCCGCAAAGGCGCCTTCAGATCGTGCGATACGGAATAGGAAAAGGCCTCTAGTTCGTGGTTCAGGTATTGTAAAGTGATATTTGTATTACGTAGTTTCTGCTGTACCATCTGCATATCATCCAGTAAGTTAGATAAATCACGTTGTTTTTTCTTTAGCTTGGCTGTACGGTCTCTCACTTTTTTTTCCAGCAATTCGTTTAGTTCCTTCAGCTGATCCTCCGTTTCTTTCAGACGAGTAATATCCTGAATCGTTCCGTGGGTTCTGACAAGTCTTTTATTTTTATCATAGAAACTTTTGCCTCTTTCGATAACCCATTTTACTTTGTTGTCAATGAGTAGCCTGTGAATATGCTTAAAAGGCTTTCCTGATTTAATGGATTCTTTCAGCGCTTCACGCGAGGCTTTTAAATCGTCA
>CAYLSW010000073.1:0-9223 GCA_964386145.1 uncultured Lentimicrobiaceae bacterium
TTAATTTGTAAACAAAGATATAAAATTTGTTTTCAATGATTTACAAAACTGTTAAATGCTGATTTTACTATCTTTAACCACCGCACATTTGCCATGGGTGCTATACTGTGGGCCAAATATTTTCCATTCCGTTATTTCCAAAATAATCCAAAATAAATTGGTTTAGCTCCTCAAAACATCATTTAGCCACGAAAACGGCTGAATTGTTCAAGGTTTTTTGTAACTTTGGGATTTTGTAACACTATTGAAATTGCCACAACCAAATAAAACTAATTAGCAAACACTTTATTCCTTTCAATATAAAAAATGAAAACACCATGACAAAATATCTTTATGGAGCAAATGTCAAAGCTGTACAACAATTTATTTTTCAAACCGACAAATTAAAGGAAATTATTGGGGCCAGCGAATTGGTAGAGCAGATTTGTACCCGCCTTTTTCAGGAAAAAACAAGTAATTTTAAAACTAAAAACTGTATTGTTGCAGCAGCAGGGCTCATTAAATACATTTTTGAAAATGAAAAGGATTGTCAGGATTTAGTTCGGATTTTTCCAAAGGTTGTATTTGATACAGCACCGGGAATAGTCTTTAATCAGGCTGTGGTTCAGATGGCTAATGATCAGCCCACCGGAGAAGAATTAATAGAACTTGAACAACGCCTGAAAACACAGCGTAACAAAGCGGTTCCTCCTTTGGAAATCGGGTTGCAGATTACAGAACGCTCTCGTCGAACCGGTTTGCCTGGTATTGTTTTCGAAAACGATGAAGTACTTGATAAAGCCACCAAACTAAAGAAGGTGGCCAATGAGGAAGGAAAAGATTCTTTAGGAAAAAAGTTGTGCTCCGAAGACATTCAATATTTGTTCCCCTCTGATATCAAAGAAATTACAAGCAAAAAGAACTACATTGCTATTATTCATGCAGATGGGAATAACCTTGGCAAAGCCGTTCGCGACCTTAATGAAAAAAATAAGACAGCTTATCTATCTTCAAAAGATCTAAACAAAAACTTTTCCCAAGCAATAGAAACCGCTACTTTGGCTGCTGCAAAAACGGCAGTTTCAATAACATTCAGAGATATTATTAAAAATTCAGGGACAGCGGGTGGAAAAAAAACAGTTACCTTACCCATACGCCCTGTAATCTTTGGTGGTGATGATTTTACCGTCATCTGCAATGCTGAATATGCCTTGAAGCTTACGTCCATTTATTTGGAAGAATTTGAAAAGGAAACGGCAGTTGCATTTAAATCCAATAATCTGAACTTATCGGCGCTCACAGCCTGTGCAGGAATAGCTTATATTAAGACAAACTATCCCTTCCATTATGGCGCCAGGCTTTCGCAAGATTTATGTGAATTTTCGAAAAAGGCTGCCAAACAAAAAAATCCAGACGATGTACCTGCCTGCCTTACTTTTCATCGGGTACAATCTTCGTTTGTGGGGGAATTTTCAGATATAATCGACCGTGAACTAACAGCCCCCGCCACAGGCTTGTTATTTTGTGGCGGGCCTTACTTTGTTTCTTCTGTAAATCCAACAATTAAAAAGTTAGAGGAACAAGTATTATGGTTAACTAATAAAAACACCCCGGGTTCAAAATTACGCGATTGGATTTCTACCTGCCACCTTAATAAATCTTTGGCTATTGAAGATTTGGAACGTATTATTAAAATATTGAAAGGTAAAAATAATCAAGATATTATTTCAGGTTTAGGGTTGGAAGACCTGTTGGAAAAAATAAAAGATGATGGAAAAATAATCCAAACAAACCTTTATGATGCAATTACGATACATTCCTTAAACTCAAAAATATAGCATTATGGCAGATATCAATTATACAGTAACCTTTTTTTCAGACTGGAATTGCGGTAGCGGTCTGTCAGCCGGATCAGAAAGCGATTCTAAGGTAAATAAAGACAGGGCAGGGCTGCCCTATATACCTGGTAAAACCATCAAAGGTTTGCTTAAAGATACAGCGATAGATTTATTTGAAGGAGATGATTATTCCAATTTCATTGAAGCCTGTTTTGGTAATGAGAATGAAAAAGATCATAACCCTGAAAAATCAATTAACCGTTTCTTTTATTCTAATTCGGAGTTTACACCGGAGATTACAAAATATTTTATAGATAATCCGGAGAAAATACGAAAATTATACCGGAATATCATTTCTACCAGCATTGACGAAAAAACAGGAGTAGCAAAAAAAGAGTCTTTACGTACCATGGAGGTGGTCATTCCACTAACTTTAACCGGTTTTATTTCCAACATCCCGAATGATTATGTAAAGCAAATGGAGGATTGTTTGAAAATGATTAAACGACTGGGTGTTAAACGTAACCGTGGATTGGGCAGGTGCCGGTTTGATGTTGTCAGTACTGAAAAGGGAGGCCTATCATGAAACGAATATATTTTAAGTGTACTTTCCTGACCGACATTGTGATAAGTGCCAAAACAGCAACCGAAGGTGAACACCAGTCTTTGAATTTTATACCTGGCTCCAAATTCTTAGGAATATTGGCTTCATCTGTTTATGATAAGGTTGATCCCACAATGAGTTACTTGCTGTTTCACAGCGGAAAAGTACGGTATGGCGATGCCCATATTGTTTGCAATGGTTCGCGCTCACTTCAGGTTCCTTTTTCGTGGTACTTCCCGAAAGGTGGGAAATTAACGGAAAACGAAAACTACATGCTCAATTTTTTCAATAATGATAATTTTAAAAATATCGTTAACAAAGGGATCATATTAAAACAAGCTCGTGAGGGGTACTTTACTGAGAATGGGAAATACCTTTCTCTAAATAAAGAATATGCTCAGAAAACAGCTTATGATTCTGACAAGCGCCATGCGAAAGAAAAGAACATGTTTGGTTATGAAGCATTGCAAAAAGGAAGTGAATGGCAATTTTGCATAGATATAGATGATAACCTTCTAAGTGACGAGAAAAGTATTATAGGACATCTAAATGCACTCACTGGAAAAAAACGATTGGGACGTAGTAAAACGGCAGAATTCGGAAGTGTTGTTATTGAAAATATTATAAAAGACAACGAGGATATCAAAAATGAAACAATTAAACCACAGAAAATTAAAATAGAGAATAGAATTGTTAAGAACGGAGAGGTTTCTTACGAAACTAAACTTATTCCGTTAGTCTTTCTCTATGCCGAATCGCGATTGGCATTTCATAACCGGTTTGGACAATCCACTTTTACACCAACACCCGAACAATTGGGGTTACCCGAAAATGTAACCATCCTCTGGGAACGTTCACAAGTACGAACCGGAGTTTATGCACCATGGAATTACAAACGCAATTGTCGTGATGAAGATCGGGTTTTTATTGAAAAAGGTTCGGTGCTTATCGTTAATTTTGAGGATGTTAATGATTTTGATACCGGTACCATAAACAGTGGTGTCGGGTTATATCGAACGGAGGGCTTTGGCAAGTTACTGATTAACCCCGGATTTTTGAATTTTGATCCTGAATCCGGCAAATTAAACCTGCAATTAGAGACTGCAAGTCCTTCAAACGAGGCAGATGAAGAAACAACACCTCCGGATTCGGATTTAATAAAATGGATAGAACAGCAAAACGATTCGGATGTGATACTGAAAAGAGTTGATGATTTTATGGAGTCACATGCTCAACTATATAGTAAAGTTACCCGCAGCCAATGGGGCAAGATCCGCTCGTATGCTATGAGTGCAACCGATAAAAATAAACTGCTAACAAACTTGTTTGCAGACTCCGAAAATGGTAACATGGAAGGTTTCTTAACACATGGCGTAGCTTTGGAACAGTGGAAAAATGGAAAAAAATTGTTGCAAAGAACGATTACAGACATGGCGGACAGTATTGTGTTGCAATTTGTTGAGAAGCTGGGTTCACGTATGCAAAAAAAAGGAGGTGCAAAATGAAATACAACTTCAGATATATAGCACGGATTGTTATGGAAGCCGAAACGCCTATTGCTGTCGGGAGTGGTGATAAAGAGCTGACCATTGACAGACCAATTGCAAAAGATGCCAATGGCATCCCCTATATTCCCGGAACATCATTGGCCGGCGTATTGCGCCATGCCATCTATGCAAATGTCGAAGACAAAGAAAAAAAGAAGGACATCATTAATAACCTTAATGATATCTTTGGTTTTCAGGATGATAAACATCAGGAAAAAAGTCTCGGTTCACGCCTTACCTTATCTTCGGCCCATTTAATAGGAAAAGAAGGAAAAGTATTTGATGGCTTATTTCTCATTTCCAAGAACGATGACAACTATAACTTTATAAATAATTACCGTGAATTGTCGGTCCGCGAACATACTCGTTTGAATCATAAAGGGGTTGCCGATGTTGAACATAAGGGTAAATTTGATGAAGAAGTTCTTTACAAAGGCAGCCGCTTTATTTTTGAGATGGAAATGAAAGGGACAGATATTAGTGAAACTGAAGATGTTAAAATATGGGAACAACTCTTGAATGTTTTTAGCCATCCCGATTTCCGTATCGGGGGCGGTTCAAACCGGGGTTTTGGCCAAATCAGGATTGTCGTAATTAATAACATCAACCTCCGCCTGAGTGTTTCTGCGCAACGGGAAACCTACTTAAGCCACTCATCAAGTTTAAATAGTGAATTTGATGAGGGCAAACCTTATCACATGAAAGATACATTAAGTGAATATACACACTATCAACTGGATCTGATTCCCGAAGATTTTTACCTGTTTAGTTCCGGCTTAAAAAGTGATAATGCTGATATGAACCCCGTAAAGGAACAGATAATAAAATGGGATAAAAATGATAATCCGGCTTTTTCAGATGAGATGGTATTGATTCCGGCTACTTCGGTAAAAGGAGCAATATCACATCGGGTGGCCTATCATTTCAATAAGCTGACCCGGAAATTTGCTGACAAACTCGCTGAGGAAGGTAAATCTCTGAGTGATTGTGTGGGAGAAAATAACGAGGCCGTAAAAGCCCTATTCGGTACTGCCTCCGATTATTCAGACAAAAATAAAGGACAAAAAGGAGTTGTGCGCTTCTCTGATATCTATCAGGAAAAGGTGCAGTACAAAAAGCTGGATCACGTGGCAATTGACCGGTTTACCGGTGGCACCATTGATGGTGCTCTGTTTAATGAAAATGTAGTGCAAAATATTACTGATGAGAATAATCAATTTATCCTTGACTTTTGGATTCAACCTGATTTTATGGATAAGCATAAATCCGGGGAAGGTGGACTTGAAGAAAAAAACTTAATCCTCAAAGCTTTTGAAAAAACGCTTACGGATATCTGTAGCGGCAGCTTATCGCTTGGTGGTGGAACCATGCGTGGTAACGGTATATTTGGCGGAACACTTAAAATTGAAAAAAACGGAAAATATGAAACACTATATCCTAACAAATAACCTTGATAATAAGTACAAGGATTTTAAATATACAGGTTATTATCGGATGTCGAACGAACCTGACCCACATCTCATCACTAATACATTTAATCTTCCTAAAATCGGAAGTAATCCCTTCGTGATTGAAGCTAATCTTTATGCTAAAGATGGTTCTGTGAGCATTTCCATTAAACATATCGATGGACAATACATTATAGGTATCGTGGAATGGCAGAATGTTGATCAATCTATTATTTTGGAAATACAAACCTACCTTACCCACGGTTTGGAAAACATACGGGGAGCAAAATTTAAAAGGGCATGGATTCCGGCTCAAGACCCCCAATGTGCCGGCATGGAAGTATTGCAACCTGCCTGGCGGGCATTTGTCGGGTTTGATACCAGTACGGAGTAAATAAAAAAATTATTAACTACTAAAAGATTATTCTCATGCATTATATAAAAGCGCCTTTCAATTTTGTTGCGGTCAGCAACAAAGTATTTTTTCCCTGGTGGGCCAATCAAATTAGTCACGATGTTCCATTTTCGGATGGCTTAAGTGGGCAATTAAAAATTGAATTAACGGCTGAGACACCTATATTTATAAGAGACAGTAAAGAAATAACCAGGTTTTGCCACGTTAAAGATAGAAATGAGACCCCCAGATTTTTTATTCCCGGAACCTCGCTAAAAGGAACCATACGCAGCGTACTCGAAATCCTCTCTTTTGCCAAGATGGACAAGATAAACGACCATAAATATGCCATAAGAGACCTTCATAATCCGGGGGTTTATAACTTAATGAAAGATTCCCAAAATATCCGTTGCGGCTGGCTTCGTTTAGAGAAAGACGAAAACGGCAAAGAGGCTGCCCACATACGCGATTGTGATACACCCTGGAGAATAAACCATGCGCAACTGGATGCTGAGTTTAGAACAAGTTTCGTTGATACGTTTAAAGAAGGCGGAACTGCTGATTTTTCACAAGGTTCCAATAAAACAGCAAAGTTTAAGTATAATCTATTCGGAACGGTTAGGTTAACTCAAAACTTCAAAAAAACTACAAATATTTACGGTAAACAACTTTGTGATTTTGACATGTCGGGGAAATCCGGCACGCTTGTTTTCACCGGACAGGCCGGCGCCAGAAAAACAACCGGGCGACCCTCCGGTAAATTTTACGAATTTGTTTTTATTGAGCAAACCAACCCGGCAAGCATTGAGGTGAGCTCAAAAATTTGGAAAGAATTCAAATTCCATTACTTCGACCACGACCCTAAAAATATCTCTCCTGACTGGAAATGGCGAAAAGGGCAATTAGAAAAAGGTAATGAAATTCCGGTATTTTTCAGGTTAGATTCGTCAGCCTCTGAAAACGCAAAAGACCTGGGCCTGGCCTATTTGTACAAAATGCCTTACAAATATTCGGTGAAAGAGCTGTTGCCTGAGGAGCATAACCATGGTTTTTTTATACCCGACCTCGCTGAATGTATTTTTGGCAGTGCAAATGAGACCGACGCCTTAAAAGGGAGAGTTCAGTTTTCAGCAGCATGGGCTGATATGGCGACAACAAAAGAAGACTCCCCCCGTACAACCATTTTGGGAACTCCCAAGGCTTCCTATTATCCTGTTTACATAAAACAAACCGGAAATAACGGGAGAGTGAATAGGTCAAACAATCGACCGTCTTATAAAACCTATATGGATTCAAATGCGAAACTTGCAGGCTGGAAACGATATCCGGTGAGGGAAAATGCAAGGGGAAATTTACCACATGGAACTGATACTATGAATGTTCGCTTTACACCTTTAAGTAGTGGAGCGAAATTTACTGCCAAAATCAACTATTTTAACCTAAGGCCGGCAGAATTGGGGGCTCTGCTGTCAGCACTCACTTTTCATAATAACGCAAAGGAATGTTACCACGGGCTGGGTATGGCAAAGCCTTACGGGTTTGGCAGGGTCGCTTTAACCATTGCTGATGATGGAAATATTGACCAGCCGATGGCTTTTTATCTGTCTGAGTTCGAATCGGAAATAAATGCTTACATGAAAGTTGAAGATCCCACATTCGAATGGCACCAATCTGTACAGATCAAAGAATTTATTGCTATGGCCAAAGTTCAGAAAGTTGAGGATAGGTTAACGTACATGAAGTTGTCTAAATTTGTAAATGAATTTGCAGAGGCCAAAAAGAGAGAGAATGGGTTCTACCTCGAAAACTACAGCTCTCTTTCCGGGGATTCTAACGGGGTTGACTCACTGATGCCCTCCGAAATAAGTGAAGATAAGAAAAATCGTGCGAAGCAAATGAGAGAACAGCTAAAGGAAAAAATCAACAACCTCGCCAGGGGAAAAGAATTCCTTAAAAAAAGAAAGGAGAACGAAGATCTGTTAGAAAAAGCAGAAAAGGAACAAAGAGTAAAGGCAGCCGAAATAACAAACAGACAGGAAAGACTGGCGAGAGAAAAAGAAGCAGAACAAAAAAGGCTGCAGGAGGAACGTTTAAAACAGGAAGCCATTAAAAATGATATTGAAAAGCAAAACCGGGAAGAACAAGAGCGTATTGCCGAACGGAACAAAAGATTAAAGGATTCGGGTCTGGAACCTCTTATTCAGAATATATCTGATTTCCAAAAAGCAAGAAAAATAATTGACCAATACATGAAATATTTAAAAATTGAACAGCTTGATGAAAGAGACATCAGTGCCGTGATGAAAAAAGTCTCCATCTGGTACTCCTCAACACCCGATAAGAAAAAAGTAAAAAGATGGAAACCCACAAAAGGGCCAGATTGGAAAAAAATAGTCTCTTGGATTGGTGATAATCGTGCCGAAGAATGGTATAACAATCTTATGAAAGAAGAATAAATAATGCGTAATTTTTTGGGAAATTTCTATTACCGAAAATACAGAATTAGCTTTGAGGTGCTACACCCCCTCAGCTTAAGCACTAATGCCTATAGCCTGATCCGGGGGATTTTTGGAAAAATATTACACGATGAAGTCTGTGATTACAAAGACTTGCCGGATTGTAACAGGTGTCCCAAAAACACGTCTTGTCCCTATACCGGCCTGTTTAAAATAAAATTACAACCTACACACCCGCTTTACGGTAAGTATACCGAACCTCCCGTCCCCTATATTCTTTATCCTGATTTGAGGGGGCGAAGCAATTTTGTCAGAGGCCAAACTTTTGCTATCGAGCTTACCTTAATTGGCAAAGCAGTTGAATACGATATATTTTTGCTGCAAATCGTTCGGCAGTTGGGGGAAGGAGAAGGACTGCTATATCACAAACTTCAATGTAGCAGCATTGAGACACTGATTGGCGATGATAAAAAAAGCCATCTGCGTTTCAACGATATCACCCCTGAAGTAGAGCAAGTGAAGCTAAACTTTATCAGCCCTTTAATTTTTGAAATTGAATCTCATCCGGCGAAAGATTTACCTTTTACCGCTTTTATTAAAAGCCTGACGGAGCGGGTTTCCGTTCTCAACCGGTTATACTGTGATGGCCATACCACTGACCCGGAATCAAATTGTGGAGAAATCACAAACGAAGAATATATGGACAGTTTTTACAAAACCGAAGTTGAAGTGAAAAAGAGAGTGTATAAGGCTGCACTTATAGGTAGTGTGGCATACGGAGGGCAACTGAGCAGATACATACCCCTTATCAGGGCTGGAGAGGTTTTGCACCTGGGGAGGCTTGCCAACTATGGTTTTGGGAAGTATATTATAGAAGAAAGTTATTGATTTACAGTAAAATAGCATTCGTTCTTTGACATATTGGTACGAATAACATGTTCAAAGTTTTAGGAAAAG
>CAYLSW010000074.1:0-9082 GCA_964386145.1 uncultured Lentimicrobiaceae bacterium
CTTGTTTCATAATAAGTATAACTTATTATGAAACAAGCATTTGCGTCTTGGCGTTTTTGGGAGAACGAAAAATTACCGAACTCTTGTAAAAAAAAACTTGCTTAAAAAAACAAACGAGAAACATCATGAATCCATAGTGTTTCTCGTTTGTCCTTGTTTATACTTATAAATATTGATACAAATGTCAATACACTATCAATAAAAAACCATTTTTAAATTTAAACAACTTCAATGGAACATTATTGAACATGCCGTATCCAATAAAAATATTTAAATACTCGGATTGGGCGGCGTGTTGGGATTATTAGTGCGTTCATCATAAGGATAAGGATAAAAATTCCTATTTCTTTCATTAAAATATGAACCTGCTTCAGGAGGAACTAAATCGGGGTGGATTCTTCTGGAATCTTCTAAACGCATACCAGTCATAAACAATTCGATAGACCGTTGTTTAAAAATTTCATCCATAATATCCGACTTATTCGTGGCATCTCCTGTCCAAGGGCCTAACCCTGCATCTACGCCAAAAACATCATTGGTTTTTTCACGTACAGCATTAATAAATTGTACGGCTTTGCCTAAATGTCCTAATTGCGCATGAGCCTCTGCTTGTATTAACAACATCTCACCTGGTAAATAAACGGGAATTGATTTCTCCATAGAGTCAAAAAATCCAAGTAAATATACAACAGTATGTCCACCTACATTCTGAGGTTCGACAATTGGGTTTGAAGAATCAAGATAAAAAGCAATTCTCCCATCACTATTCTCGGGAATATATTTTCCTGTCAGGCCGAAATTAGCCTGAGGTTTAGTATCCGGGTTGTTATAATCGGCAAACATGTAAACCGGGTTTTTATAGGTGGTACCGTCATATTCCCACACCGATTTAGATGTTAAATCAACCGCGCTTGCTGCGGTTATTGCTGCAGCATAGTTTCCTGCAAATAGATTATATCTTGCTAAAAAAGCGTTAATCACATTCTGTAAATTAAGGTTTGGAAATAAACTGGAAAATTCTGCTGAGGCGGGCTGTGCAGCGAGATCTGCTTTTGCACTCTGGAGTAAGGAAATAGACGCGACTAACACTTCTTTACGGCTGTTAAATTTAGCTTTCCCATCCAGCTGATTATCGATGGGAACCTCTTTAAAGTTTTGTGCAAGATACCCTAATGTCATTGCCTTAAACCACTTAGCATAGGCAGTAAGGCCCGATTTTGTTCCGGGATCCATAGTGACGGCATCCACATTTGCCAAAATACTTTCAGCCATTCCTTTGTCACGCATCAAATTCGCCCACAAACTGCTAAGTCCGGTATTATCGTCGGACAGTGGTGCACCGCCCAGAACTAATTCTGCCGGTGTGACATAAGTGCTTATATCTCCCAATTCCCGAGTGGATAATCCCGGAACCTCAACAACAGAGTAATATGTCGAAGAAGCAAAATGAGACCTGAGACCAACCGCAAGGCCTAACAAACCTGACTTTGTTGACAAAACCTGAGTCTGTGTAGGTTGATTTACGTTGACGAAATCCTTTTTACAACTCATAAATAACGTTGCAATAAGAATAGTAATAAAAATTTTATTTGTTGTTTTCATCTTTATATATTTTTTATCTGCATAAAAATAGCATAGAAATTAAAATAGCTTTTTCTTTTATCTAAACCTGAAAGACATTCCAAATCTGAAAGACCTTGGAATCGGTACATTAGCCATATCCTGTCCACGTACACCATTCGACTGACCATCGGTATTTACTTCCGGGTCGGGACCTGAATAATGGTCAAATGATAACAAATTAGACCCATCAAGAGAAAACCTGACCGATTTTAAAAAGCTTTTGGTGTTTTTTATTCTTAAATCATAGGACAAATATACATCCCGAACTTTAACATAAGATCCGTCTTCAATAAAAGATTGGAAAATAAAGAAGTTGGGACGGGAAGATCCTTTTGGGATTTGACCTGTTAACTCAAGACCCTGCGGCTCTCCTCCCGGAAATAAATATCCCATTCTTTTGTTCCAGTTCATTACCTGGTTACCATGAATTACATCAACCTGAACCCTTAAACTAAAACGTTTATAATTTAAGGTGTTGATAACCGATGCCACAAACTTGGGGTTTGGATCCCCAATTACCTTACGTAGAGTAGTACCGGTTGGCTGACCGTTAGGGCCGTAATCCTGAACAGGAACAGGCAAAGGCTGACCATATTCATTTTTTACGTATTGATAATGCCCTTTTGCTTTCTGAACAAATCCTTTTGAATCCAACAGTAAACTTCCGTCAGACTTGGTGGCAAAATACGTACCGTAAAAAACACCTAATGGTTGTCCCGATATGGCGACCGATGTTCCAAACATACCTAAACTAACCTTCCCTCCCTCAATAAAGGGTGTTATGTTACTGTTTCGGCTATATGTGCCGGAAACTTCCCAGGAAAAATTTGATTTTTGTATGGGTATGCCTCGTATCAGTATTTCAATTCCTTTGTTTTGCATTGTGCCCACATTAGTATACTGACTAGTATATCCCGTGGATGGAGACAGCGGACGATTAACTAATAAGTCAGTAATACTTTGATGGTAATATGTAAATTCTCCCCCAAACCTGCTTTTAAACATGGAAAAATCAAATCCTGATTCATATTCAACCTGTCTTTCCGGTTTCAGATTAGGGTTACCCTGCATGGTAGAAGGTGTAAAGCCTATATCTCCCATGTAGTTCAACGTGTTATAATTAGTGTAAATCTGAAATGGTTTCAAAGCTGTCAGGTTGCCCGATTGCCCCCAAGCGGCCCGCACTCTGAAATAGTCGAAAAGTGTTCCAAAAATATTTTTCCAGTAATTTTCATCTGAAATAGAGTAAGACCCGCTAAATTTACCATACAACTGGTTTCTTTCATTCTCTCCAAAAGTAGAAGCTCCGTCAACACGTGCTGCTGCTGTTAAAAAGATTTTGTTTTTAAAACTAAAACTTTCCTGAATGTAATTACCCCAATAAGAAGCTTTTGACCGGTAATCGTTTCCGGACACAGCTGAAGATGGATCGGTTATAATCACATTATCTATGGCCCCGACCTTGTCATTGGTTACACCGAAAACATTGTTCTCCTCATACTGATAGCTGTTTCCAATTCCGGTTGTCAGTGAAATAAATTCATTCAAATTAAGTTTATAACTTAAGTTTAAATCACTATTAATCATAGTGGTACTCAATGTATTTTTTTGAGATATTCCATCCGGTACAGTGTTGAATCCTCTTGGAATAAACAACAAACCGACCGAGTATGAATAATCATACCCTACAACGTAGTTTATCCGCAAACCTTTCATGGGGGTTAAATGAAACTGAATATCATTTACATTCCGACGATTAGTGGTGGTGGCTTTTATTCGGTTAATAGCTTCATACGGGTTGGCCATCCAACCAATATTGGGGTATTTTCCATATTGATTGGGAGCGGGGTTTATGGTGTTGTCTGCAAACAATAAACTTACCAGAGGCCCATAGTTTTTACCATTAGGCATATCATTACTTTTGTTATACGACATGATGGAACCTACGGAAACTTTGGCCCATTTTGACAAAACCTGGTCAATACGCAGATTGAAATTTGTCCGGCCAAAATCAGTACTCCTCACAATACCTCCATTCTTAAGCTGAGAGGCAGACAGGTAATATTTCGTATTTTTCGTTCCTCCCGAAATGTTGACAGAGTTGTGATAGCCAAAAGCCGTATGGAAAATTTCGTCTTGATAATTATATCTTTTGGCAGGAACAGCTACGCCACTTTTCCATTTTAGCTGTGCTGTGTTGTAAGGAAATGCTTTTCTTAACTGATTAACATTTACACCCGTAGAAAAAGTGATATTGGGTGCTCCGGTTTTTCCTCGCTTTGTATAAATCAGGACAACGCCATTACTGGCTCTGGAGCCATAAATAGCGGCTGCGGCGGCACCTTTTAGGACTACAATGTGGTCGATATTTTGCGGGTCTAAATCAACCAGCCTGTTTTGTGAGTATCCTCCGAGATTAATCAACTGCGATGACTCATTATTCACAATTACACCATCTACAATATATAGCGGATCGGAACTCCCTGTTAATGTACTGGCTCCCCTCAGACGAATGGATATACCCCCGGAAGGGTTTCCTGAGTTTCGGGTAACATAAGCACCTGCTATTTTCCCTTGTAAAGCAGCTCCTACACTGACAACATCGTTCATGTTCCCTAACTGCTTTTTATTCAGCATTGAAATGGAAGCTCCAATCTGTTTCTTGGTAGCAATACTTCCTGTTCCGGTAACTACTACTTCATTTAAATTCATCAAGTCAGGCGACATGACAACTTCCAAACTTTGATTTCCTCCTGTAAGAACTATCGTTTTCTTGCTGAAACCAATGAAAGAGAAAACGAGTTTTTCCCCTTTCGCTTTAGGCACATTTAGTTTAAATGTACCGTTGGCTTCGGTGGTAGTCCCTAAATTACTATCGTTACTAATATACACACTTACGCCAACCAGAGGCTCTCCCGTAGGATCGGATACTTTGCCTGTTACTTTAGCCACTTGCGCCATCGTGGCTTGTGCCAAAAATAAGAACGCAAACAATACAGTTAATTTTGTAAGAAAATACTTCATAATTCTATAATTTTTTTAATTAAATTATTTGCAAGTATAGAACATTTTTATTAAGTCTAACAACTTTTCTAAAAAAAATTAATAACTATTTAGTCAATCCACGTGAAAGCACATGTATAACACCTTATGTCCGCAGGGGGCTTCGTTATGAGAAGCCGGAATGCATGTCAGTATTGTCGTAGCACAGAAAAAAGCAACGCGGGCATAGCATTAGCTATGGTGAGTAGGTTTTTTCGAGCATTCCTAAATAATGGCGTGCAGTATGGGTTCGTAATAGATAACCCCTGCGGATTTAAGGAAACACTTTAAAATATAAATAAATAGCTTGTAATTGCTTAATGACAAAAAAGATAGAGGTGTACTTACCCTTGTTACGCAAACATTGGCATAAATAGATTGTTGATGTCCAGGAGAGATAAAATTCGGATAAAGAGGTCTGTCTAAGGAACTTTTATGAGGATGAAATGAATACCTGTTTCAGGTGTGGTATCTTTTTAATGTCTTTCTCCACATAAAATAAAAATCCTTTTTGCCCGTTTTCTAATAGCCATTTATACCTAATTCAATATATTTGCCATCGAAATAATTTTTATGCATATAAAAAGACTCACATTTTTTCTTTTGTTTGTAGCCTTTCCGTTTTTGAGTTATGCCATTAATTATTCTTTTGGCGATACGCTTCAATGGCAGGGCATGCAGCATTTAAAAACCGAAAAAGGGTTTGTGTTTCAGCGACTTTCTTTCCGTAGAGCTTCTTTTTCTGCTCCAGATGCTTTACCCGTTTTCAGCAAAACCCTTCCCATTCATTCGGCACAGGTGCAGCTAAAGGCAATACTTTCTAACAAACACACACAGCCTGTAGATGCAGCAGCAGCCCACTGGCTTTCGGAAAAAGGGCTTTCAGATACCACCTTCGGACTGAGGGTGAGCCTTTCCATTGCCCGCAAACAACCGTATGCCGTAGTTCATTTGGCGACAATTCGATGGAATTCGCAAAAAAAGCAATATGAGAAACTCCTTTCGTTTAAGGTGAATATTGATGTGAAGGATATGCCGGCTGTATCTTTCACGACAAAACAGCAGATGTTGTCTCAATCTGTACTGGCTGATGGACAGTGGTTTAAAATACGTATTAACAAAAGTGGTATTTACAAGCTGACTTACGAAGATTTAAAGAGCATGGGTTTCCCTGTTGATGGAAATCCGGCTAATATAGCCCTTTACGGAAACGGAGGAGGTGTTCTGCCTGAAAAAAATAATGCCCCGCGGCCGGCAGGCCTCACGGAGAATCCCATTGAAGTGGTGGATGGCGGCAACGGAAGTTTCGATGCGGGTGACTATATTTTGTTTTATGGTGTGGGCCCGGTGGTTTGGAAATTCAATGCCACTACCGGACATTTTCATCACCAAGACAATTATTACGATGATTATGCCTATTATTTCCTGACGTTGGGTTCGCAGCCCGGACTTCGTATTCAGCAGGACACCGTTTCGGGGAACCCTGATAAAGAGGTGGACAGTTTTACCGATTATGCTTTTCACGAGTTGGATGAGCGGAACCTTGGTGGTACAGGAAGGACGTGGTATGGTGAAGTGTATGATTTCAATACCAGCTACACATTTGATTTTGATTTTCCTCATATTATTAAAACAAAAAAAGCTTATCTGAAGGCGGTGTTTGCATCGAAAGCTTTTTCCTCCAACCGGTTTTTGATATACACTAACGGTAAATTACAAAAAACACTGAATATGCCCTTAACCGGCAATAGCGGCTATGATGTGGGGAAAGGGGGCAGTACTCAGTTTGATTTTGACCCTGCTGCGGATAAGATTTCCGTAAAAACGACTTTTCAGCGCAGTTCCTCGTCTTCGGTGGGCTATCTGGATTTCATTGATATAAACGTGCAACGGCAACTGATTTTTGATGGGGGCCAGATGGAATTTCGGAATCTTTTTTCCTCCGGAAATGTTGCCCGCTATCATTTGCAGACTACTGATAAGGTGGAGATATGGGATGTTTCACACCCGCTTGCTCCAATAAAAATGAAAACGCAGCAGGTTTCGGGAGAGCTGACTTTTAATACGGACGTTGCACCGTACAAAGCTTTTGTCGCCTTTGATGGAAGTAATTATTATTCTCCCGAATTTGTAAAAGAAGTGGAAAACCAAAATTTGCATGCAGTTAAAAATATTGATTATTTAATAATTGCTCATCCTGATTTTTTGCCGCAGGCGGAACGATTGGCTAATTTCCACCGGCAGAAAGATGGTATGGAGGTTTATGTTACTACGCCACAGAAGATTTACAATGAATTTTCCTCTGGAGCACATGATATTACTGCCATTCGCGACTTTGTCAAACATATTTACGATCGAAGTGACGCGGGAAAAGAGATAAAATACCTCTTGCTCTTCGGCGATGCTTCGTACGATTACAAAAACCGCCTTCCCGGCAATACCAATTTTGTTCCCTGCTGGGAATCTGTCAACTCACTTAATACTATCAGCTCCATCGCTTCCGACGACTATTTTGGCTATCTGGATGATGGCGAAGGCGTGAGCAGCAGTGATCGTGTGGATATCGGTATCGGTCGATTCCCCGTGGATACGCCCGAAGAAGCAAAAGAGGCGGTGGACAAGAGTATTAACTATGATTCCAACTCACCTAAAACCCTGGGACCCTGGCGCAACCGGCTGACTTTTGTGGCTGATGATGGCGACTATAACCGCCATTTAAATGATGCTGAAACACTCACCAGATACATCAATAACCACCATCCTGTTTACGAACTGAATAAATTGTATCTTGATGCTTTCCCTCAGATATCAACTCCCAGCGGTCAGCGTGCACCGGCATTGAATGAGGCCATTAATTCTTTCATTGATGAAGGAACTTTGATTTTTAACTATACCGGCCATGGCGGAGAGGTCGGACTCGGCCACGAACGGTTTATGACCATTGCCGATATAAATTCCTGGACAAACAAAAATAAACTTACCGTTTTTATTACGGCTACTTGTGAATTCACCCGTTACGATGATCCTGAACGCGTTTCAGCAGGAGAACTTGTCTTTATGAACCCCAACGGCGGGGCTATTTCTCTGTTTACAACCACGCGAGCCACCTATGCCAGTGCCAACCTGGCGCTAAATATGGCTATCTTTAAAAATAATATGTTTGAAAAAATCAATGGCGCTTATCCCCGTTTTGGCGATATTATCATGCATTCAAAAGTGATGGGTGGTGACAATGACAAAAAGTTTGTTTTGATTGGCGATCCTGCCTTGAAAATGGCTTATCCGGAAGACAAGGCCAAGACCACTTTTATCAACGCCAAAGCTGAGGTAGAAGGAGAGCCCGATACCCTGAAGGCCTTGTCGAAAGTACATATCCAGGGTGAAGTTACCAATGACAACGGCCAAAAAATAAATAACTACAACGGAACTATCTTCTCCACGGTTTTTGATAAGGAATCTGCTATTTCCACTCTTGGTACCGACCCGGACAGCCGTGTAACAACTTTTTACATGTGGAACAGTATTTTGTTCAAAGGTAAAGCAGCCATTAATAACGGCGCTTTCAACTTCTCCTTTGTCGTGCCTAAAGACATTGCTTATAAGTTTGGGAAGGGACGTATTAGCTATTATTTTGATAATGGAAAGAGCGATGGACATGGCTACAACGAGAATATTATTGTGGGCGGATTTGACGATAAGGCTGTGTCGGATACCGTTGGTCCGGTTATTCATCTTTACATGAACGATTCCTCCTTTTCATCGGGCGATGTCACCCATGCTGATCCTGTGCTTTATGCTCGTTTGAGCGACCAAAGTGGTATCAACACCACAGGCAATGGCATCGGACATGATATCATTGCTACATTGGATGGTGTCCCTTCCCAAAGTTATAATCTGAATGCGTACTACGTGGCAGACGAAGGAGACTTCACCAAAGGAACGGTTAGTTTTCAGCTTACCGGATTATCCAATGGAGAACATGTTATCAGCCTGAAAGCTTGGGATTTGTATAATAATTCATCTGCGGCTAAACTGTCGTTTGTGGTGGAATCTTCTTCGAAACTGGTGATAGAACATTTGATAAATATACCCAATCCGGTGACCGATGCAACAGACTTTGTCTTTGATCATAACCAGGCAGGTAAGGTGCTTAAAGTAAGAATTGATATTTATAAACTGGATGGCCGGCGGGTGAAAAGTTTGCGACTGGAATTGACACCGGAAGGCTTTACTTCCGGCAAAATTCATTGGAATTGTACTACTGATAGCGGAAAGAAAATCAGCCGTGGGATTTACGTCTATCAATTGCAGGTAACTGCTCCCGATGGACAGACAAAATATCTGCATAATAAGCTGGTCTTTATTCGCTAAATAAATTTTGCCGGCTATTTGTAACAATACTCCGGTAATAATTTTA
>CAYLSW010000075.1:0-9045 GCA_964386145.1 uncultured Lentimicrobiaceae bacterium
CCATATTTGGCTGGGCTACAAATATGGTTGATGTAATGTCCTCGGTTTATATTGGGTTTAAGCCAACCTTTCTGGGCGGTATCATTGGCGCCGCATGGGGATTTGTGGATGGTGCAATAGGTGGCATCGTCATTGCCCTGATTTATAATGCAGTCGCAAAAAAGAAATAGTTTCTGAATCCTGTCTGAGAAGAGAAGAATTACAAATTAATAAAATTTCCATATAATCATTAAGCCGTATACCGTTATAAGTATGGCTTTTTTGAACCATATCCTCGAAAGCGGCTTGTGCCTGTTGTTGGTGCTGTTTTCGAACCGGGATTTTCTTGCCTAACACAGCCCTGATTTCGGATTCTAATATGCTGCTGTTCATATCAACGACAATGCCAGCCAGTCAATTTTTCTTAATCATCGTCCAGTGTCCAGCTGTAAACCAGTGAAGCATCACCGGTAAAATCTTTTTCACGGTCAATGTCGGTCTGGCTCTCAAATTCTGGACCGAAACGCTCAAAGGCGCTGAGGAATCCAAAATCTTTGTCCGGAATATCTTCCAGAATTTTCCCGACGAGAGAAATTGATTTTTTGGCAATTATGAGCCAGGGGATACCGGTTGTTCCCACAATGTCGGTGACAATTCCCAATGCATCACCGGCAATTCCGGTTTTGATATCATTGAGTATCTCGCCGAGGTCACGCGTGGCTTTACGGCTGTGTCGCAGATAGAACTGCACATTAATTTCACGGTCTTTGGGCATTTCGCGACTTAGCACAAAAAGCCCTTCGGAGCCTTTTTGGTCGGTATCAAACTGGTACTCATTATTGTGCCGGCTGGTTAGCCGGAAGGGTTCCTGCGGCAGGGTAGCCACAATCATTTTGTCTTTTTCCGTAGGATGGTCTGCAACGACCACAAAATAGAGATGCCATCTTTTGCGGGGACGATAAATTTTCACTTCATCAATTTCCAAAAGTACTTTTGCCATAATTTTAAGTTTTAATGAGTTGGCTATAAAATTACTATAATTTTGTGTAACAGTTAAGTTTTCTGATGCTTTTTGTTAAAAATTCAAAATATTTCGTTATTTCGCAGCCAATTTCCAGGAAAAGGATTTTTTTAAAAGAAATTTTTCTATCATTGTAAATCAGAAACAGATTACATGAAGGATAAAATAGTTGTCATTACCGGAGCCAGTTCAGGCATTGGAAAAGCGCTTGCATTTGTATTTGCAAGACAGGGGGCGTCTGTATTTTTGGGCGCTCGAAGCAGTGATAAATTGAAGGAAATTGTTTCAGAAATTAAAGCAAGTGGTGGGAAAGCTGCTTTTTTTTGCGTAGATGTTTCCCTTGAAAATGACTGTAAGAATTTTATTTTGAATGCGAAAGAGACTTTTGGGAAGATAGATGTTCTGATTAATAATGCTGGTATTTCCATGCGGGCTCTGTTTAAGGATACAACACCCGATGTGTTGAAGCGTGTTATGGACGTTAATTTTTGGGGAACAGTCTATTGTACAAAATATGCACTACCGTTTTTGTTGGAGACAAAGGGATCGGTGGTAGCCGTTTCTTCGGTAGCCGGCATCAAAGGACTCCCCGGAAGAACGGGTTACTCGGCTTCAAAATTTGCCATTCATGGATTTATGGAAAGTCTGCGTATTGAAAATATGAAGACAGGGCTGCATGTGTTGATGGCATATCCCGGCTTTACCGCTTCCAACATTCGCAACACGGCGTTGGTGGCCGATGGCTCTGAACAGGGTAAGTCCCCATTGGAAGAGGGGAAAATTATGTCAGCAGAAGAGGTGGCCGTACATATTTACCAATCAATAATAAAGCGGAAAACATCAATGGTACTGACAACAGAGGGGAAACTGACCGTTTTTTTGAGCAAGCTTTTCTCCGGATTTCTTGACAAACTGGTCTATCGTCACATGGCCAAGGAGCCGGACTCCCCTTTTAAATAGGAAATAATTTACAACAGGATAAGAATCTATAAAATAAACGAAAAAAAATGATTAGCTCGTATGAAATAATTCCAAAAAAAGGCCTTGGTGACCTGAAGTTTGGTATGGATATGGAAAAGGTGGTCTCTGCATTGGGTGAACCGGAAGAAGTGGATAATTTTGAGGGAGATGAAGAACTTAACGCTGTGCTTTTACATTACCAGGATAAAGGTGTTTCTGTCTTTTTTGAAGGGGTAACCCGACAGGTGGTAGCCGGCATAGAAACCGATTATTCAGACGCTACTCTATTTGGCAAAAAGGTTATTGGCATGACAGAAGAACAGACCATAGACCTGATGACACACAATGGTATTCCCGATTTCGATAAGGAAACAGAAGCGGGCGAAACACGGCTCTCTTTTGAAGAAATAATGGTTGATTTTTACCTTCGTGATGGGAAAGTGGCTTTCGTAAACTGGGATGTTATTGTTGACGAAGAAGGCAACGTAACCGATTTTTGAATTTGAATTTCTTCAGAAATCTCACTGTTAGCATATTTGACCTACCTTATACACAGAATTGTAAATTGTTCATTTACTGTTTTTTGTGTATTTCCATAATAGGAATAAGTTCGCTGGGGGACTGATTAATTCACAAATTGATTTATTGCGAAGCCAAACTACTTTGATTTAAAGGCAATGCTTGATTTCTGATTCTCGAAATAGCGAAGGCTATTCCTGCAAGTCGAAAATCTGTGCTCACTTTTACTTTTCGTATTTTGACTTCTCATGACGAAAAACTTATGAATTAGTCAGGTTAAAATTTCCGGGTAATGAGTAGCCGTATTCATTACTAAAGTTTCGACTTGCTACCAGTAAAGACCAAAAGCCTTATTTTTGCCCGATAATGGATTTCAAACTCATATCGGATTATAAGCCTACCGGCGACCAGCCGGAAGCCATTGCACAGCTTGTGGATGGCCTTCGACGGGGCGATGAAGCACAGGTGTTGCTCGGAGTAACCGGATCGGGAAAGACATTTACCATCGCCAATATGCTGGCGCAGGTGAACAGACCCGCTTTGGTGCTGAGCCACAACAAAACGCTGGCGGCACAGCTTTACGGTGAGTTTAAACAATTTTTTCCTGAAAACAGGGTTGAATATTTTGTTTCGTATTATGATTATTACCAGCCGGAAGCCTATTTGCCGGTAAGCAACACTTATATAGAGAAAGACCTTTCCATCAACGAAGAGATTGAGAAATTGCGATTGAGTACTACCTCTGCGCTTCTTTCGGGCCGGCGCGATGTGATTGTGGTCAGCTCGGTCTCCTGCATTTATGGTATCGGAAATCCGGAAGATTTTACAAGCAACGTGGTAGTTTTGCAAAAAGGAGAGGCGCTGAGCCGCCAGAAATTGCTGAACGACCTGGTCAACGCTCTTTATTCACGAACGCAGATGGAACTGGCCAGGGGTAACTTCCGTGTGAAAGGTGATACGGTGGATGTGTACCCGGCCTATGCCGACGATGCTTTTCGCATTATTTTCTGGGGTAACGAGATTGAAACGCTGGAGTCCATCGACCCCCTTTCCGGGAAACGTATCAATAGTATGGATACTATCACCATTTATCCTGCCAATATTTTTGTTACCACCAAAGACAAGATGAGTTCCGCTATTAAGGATATCCAAATGGATATGCAAAAGCAGGTAGACTATTATCTTGAAATTGGAAAACATCAGGAAGCTAAGCGGCTGGCAGACAGGGTGAATTATGATGTGGAAATGCTGCGCGAATTGGGCTATTGCTCTGGTATCGAAAACTATTCCCGCTATTTTGATGGACGTAGTTCCGGCTCGCGTCCTTTTTGTCTTCTGGACTATTTTCCGGAGGACTACATCACCATCATCGACGAAAGTCATGTTACCATTCCGCAGGTCAGAGCTATGTATGGCGGTGACCGATCGCGGAAGCAAAACCTGGTGGAATATGGTTTTCGTTTGCCTTCGGCCATGGATAACCGTCCGTTGAAATTTGATGAGTTTGAGCAATTATCCGGACAGACCGTTTATGCCAGTGCCACCCCGGCCGATTATGAACTGCAAAGGGCGGAAGGTGTAGTGGTGGAACAGATAATCCGTCCTACGGGCTTGCTGGAGCCAAAGATTGAAATACGCCCCAGCCTGAACCAAATCGATGATTTGCTGGATGAGATTGAAAACACCATAAAAGCCGGCCAGCGTGTATTGGTAACCACCCTCACTAAAAGGATGGCCGAGGAACTGACCAAATACCTGATGAATCTGAACGTAAAATCGCGATATATCCATTCGGATGTGGACACCTTGGACCGTATTGAGATTATGCGTGATTTGCGTCTCGGAAATATTGATGTGCTGGTGGGGGTGAACCTTTTGCGCGAAGGACTGGACTTACCGGAAGTATCACTGGTGGCTATTCTGGATGCCGACAAAGAGGGTTTTTTGCGTTCAGAGCGCTCACTGACGCAGACAGCAGGACGTGCTGCACGGAACTTAAACAGTAAAGTGATTTTTTATGCGGATAAGATGACCGGGTCTATGCAGCGAACCATAGAGGAGACAAACCGCAAACGTGAAAAGCAAATGGCTTACAATATCAAATACGGTATTACTCCCCGGCAAATTATTAAGTCTGCGAATGCTATTATGGGCCAGACTGTTGTAGCAGATTCCAGAAGGGGAAATGAGAACGCGTATTTGGAAAAAGAAGCCGGTATTGCCGCAGACCCTGTCGTGCAATACATGAGCGGACCGGCCATTCAGGAAGCCATCGAAAAGACAAAGAAAGAGATGCATAAGGCTGCCAAACAATTGGATTTTATTGAGGCTGCACGTTTGCGGGACGAAATGAAAGGGTTGGAGAAACTTTTAGAGGATAAGAGATGAACAATGCCCATAGTTTTCTCTCTGTTAGCCGGATGCAAAACGATTTTCGGACGAAAAACATTTAACGTATATCAACCCGGGCTTATGAAACACGATATTATCCCCACAAGCAGAAAAGCACTTCAAATAAACATAGATACGGACTTTTATGGGAGCTTTGCCGAGATTGGCGGCGGACAGGAGGTGGCGCGGCAGTTTTTCATATCGGGAGGAGCTTCCGGAACTATTGCTAAAACTATTTCGGCTTACGACAAGCGTTTTAGCGATGCCAATTACAATGATAACAAGGAAGGCCGGCATGTTTCGGAAGACAGACTGCGAAAGATGCTGCGCCGCGAGTACCATGAAGTGGTGAAATTGTTGGCGGAAAATCGTCCGGAGAGTAGTTTCTTTGCTTTTGCCGATACGGTAGAAGTACTGAATTATACCAAAACAAATTATGCACATGGTTGGATGGGGGTAAAGTTTCAATTACATCCCGGTGCTAAATCCAATACCGTTGCCTTGCATGTTAAACTTTTGGAAAACGATGGCTTGTTGCAGCAGGCAACTCTGGGTACATTGGGAGTTAACCTGCTGTATGCCTGCAAATATTTCCATGAGGATCCTTCGCGGTTTCTTATTTCGCTCATGGATAATCTGTCGCCGGACAGATTCCGCATCACCGCCCTCCGCATGTCAGGTCCCGATTTGGATTATGTAGATAACCGGCTGCTCGCTGTGCAGTTGGTGAAAAACGGTATGGCGCATGCCATGATGTTCGACAAACATGGTAATGTTCAGCAACCTTCGGATATGCTTTACAAGAAGAATGTGTTGGCTTTTCGCGGTAGTTTCAGGCCCATAACTTACGTTGCAAGGGATATTTTGCGGAAAAGTATGGAGCTTTTCCAAAAAGATGAAGATTATGCGTTGAAAAACACACTCTCCTTTTGTGAAATATCGCTGAACAACCTGCTTTCCAAAGGGAAGGTGGGCGACCGCGATTTTCTGGAACGCGTCAACATGCTGAATGACATTGGCCAAAATGTGATGATCTCAGATTTTAAGGAATATTATAAACTGGTGGATTTTTTCTCCCAGTTTAGTATTAAAAACCTGCGTATAGTAATAGGGGTTCCAACACTGGAAAAGGTGATGGACAAACGTTACTATAAAAATCTGAAAGGTGGTTTTTTGCAGGCCATGGGGCTACTTTTCCCGGAAAATACGAAGCTTTACATCTATCCTACATTAAAAACAGAGGGGAAAGAGAAGCAGATGGTTAACTCAAAAACAATTGACATTGAGGATGATATCCGAATGATTTACGAATATCTGATACAAAACCGACGTATCCTTGACCTGAATAGTGAACTGTCGGAACATATGTTTGTGAAGTCGCGGGAAGTGTTAAAGATGATTCAGGAGGGAAATGCCGAATGGGAACGCTATGTGCCCATGATTGTGGCAAAGACCATTAAGGAAAAGAAATTGTTTTTAAAATAGATATCTTATCGCTTCAAATAAAATGTCCAAGTCTACTAATGGTTCAAAGAAATTGGTACTTTTATAGTTCTTGGTGTCAGCAAGAAAACTCCATATTTTAGAAGGTGGTTGTCAGAAGTCGTCAAGGTCGAGGCGAGCGCAATCTGAAAATCAGGAGTTTACTTTTGTAATTGACTGATTTGAAGATAAGCTCAACGAAGAGATTGACGTTTTCTGGCAGCCATTGCTTAAAAGCTTTTGAATATCCGGGCTTGGGAAATACCAGGTGCTTTCACGTCGATATCCAAAAAGTAGCCAAAGGGAGTCTGCTCACATTCGTAACCGGCATTTTTCAAGCGGGCCTCGGCTTTGTCGAAAAGCTCTTTGGTGAAATGCGGTTCGGCTTTGCTCGCTGACAAATGGGCAAAGGAGTGGAGGACAATCTTACGGGTATTATTTTTCTTAGCACCCCATTTCAGATTCTTTATTAGTTTGGTTTCCACCGGTTTCGCGTTACCTTCATCGGCTTCTTCGGTTTGGATAAAAGCTACGAGGCTCTCCTCAAACACTGCACCTTCCTTTAATTCGGGAAAATCTTCCAGCGTTTTACTAACAGGTTCGTAAGCAAAGCGGTGGCAATAGATCATTAATAATTTCATGCTTAACTAATTTTCGCAAAGATAAAAAACTTCGGGGCGCATTTTTCTAATAAAATAGGTCAACGTCATTAGCTAATGTCTTGTCAGATGTTAGCTGATATTAGTTGATATTTTTTATGTGCAGGGGATAGTAGGGTGCGGATTAAGACTCTAAGAACTAATATTTTCGGATTGTACATGTCTCGGCTCAGACGAGAAATCCGAAAGAGCAGAGCGTTTTGTTATTATTATTTGTTTAAGCGAGGACGCTTAAACCGGAACTGGAAAAAATTACCGTATTTTTGTAAAACAAACAAAAGTAGTATATGACCATTCCGTTAGCAGAGCAATTGCGCCCCCGGACACTGGACGAATTTATGGGGCAGGAAAAACTGGTAGGCGAAGGGGGCATTTTGCGCAAGGTGATTACTTCGGGAAATATTCCGTCGATGATTCTCTGGGGGCCGCCGGGGGTAGGGAAAACTACGCTGGCGCATATTATTGCCGAGCAGCGAAGCTTGTCTTTTTACACGCTGAATGCGGTGAGCGCCGGGGTGAAAGATGTGCGCAAAGTAATTGAGTCGGCTTCGCAGTACGCCGGCAATGTCATCTTGTTTATCGATGAAATTCACCGTTTTAGTAAATCGCAACAAGATTCGCTACTGAGCGCTGTGGAGAAAGGCATTATCACACTCATCGGCGCGACCACGGAAAATCCTTCGTTTGAGGTGATCTCGCCGCTTTTGTCGCGATGTCAGGTTTATGTTTTGAGACCTTTGGAGGAGGCGTATCTGAAAAAATTGGCAGAGAAAGCGGTAAAATGGCTGTCCAAACAACACGGCCTTCCCATTGAAATTAGAGAAACCGGTGCCCTGCTGCGAATTTCCGGCGGTGATGCCCGTAAACTTTACAACGCGCTGGAACTTTTTGTGGAACAGGAAAAAAGAGGTGCTAAAAAGCTGGTTCTCAACAACGAAAATCTAAGTCGTACCATCCAGGAGAATCTTGTGATGTACGACAAAAAGGGCGAGATGCATTACGACATTATTTCGGCTTTTATCAAATCGTTGCGGGGCAGCGATCCCAATGCGGCGGTGTATTGGCTGGCGCGCATGGTGGAAGCCGGCGAGGATCCCAAATTTATTGCCCGGCGGATGCTGATTCTTGCCTCGGAAGACATTGGTAATGCCAATCCTAACGCGCTCTTGCTGGCCAATACCTGCTTTGATGCGGTGAGTAAAATAGGCTGGCCAGAGAGCCGGATTATCCTTTCACAGACAGCCATTTACCTGGCCACTTCTCCCAAAAGCAATGCGGCGTATGCAGCCATTAAAAAAGCGCAATCGCTGGTGAAGAAAACGGGGAATCTTCCGGTACCTTTACATTTGCGTAATGCGTCCACAGGTCTCATGAAGGAGATGGATTACGGTAAAAATTACCGGTATGCCCACGATTATGAAGGCAATTTTGTCAATCAGGAATTCCTTCCGGAAAAAATCAGCGGGAGTACGCTTTTTGAACCGGGCGACAACCCTCGGGAAAAGGAAATGCGGAAATCTTTGAAAAACAAGTGGGAAAACAGATATCGTTACTGACGTGAGCCCGGGTAGTACAGGACAAATGGAGTAAGTGTAAAAGATTGTCCGACAACGGCTTGTATTCCGACCGTAATTTGTGAGAGTAAATAATGTGGTGTTGGGTTATAAAAGATGGTAAAAAAATCAGTATCGTTCTATGTGATAAACAGGCGAAGAATCTTTGAGCGTGGACGCTCAAAGCGGGGTTACATCTTTTATTTTACCGTGATTTGCGGCATGGTATACCCTGCTGTTGGCGGTAGTATTTGGTTTTAATTCTTCAATTATTTCAAAATTGTTTTCTTTGTTTAATGACTTCTTTATTATCTCATTCCAATCAGACTTATTGATGTAGGAAATTTCGTTTGTTAGTTTATTTCGTATTATAAAGTCTTTTTTTATGCTTGTAAAGTTTATCAATACCGCTGAAATTATCAGAGAGAATATTAAAATTAATCCAAACCAAAATAAACCAATCCCAAACCAATAGTTTAAA
>CAYLSW010000076.1:0-8988 GCA_964386145.1 uncultured Lentimicrobiaceae bacterium
CTGGTCGAGCTTATTGAAAAGTTTGTGTAAGGAAGAGTGCCTAAAGTTTTAACAGCCTAAAATTCATCTCATCCTTATGAAGTACTTTTAACTTCAAGTATTTTAGGCATTTAGTCAATCTGAATGATGTTGTTTTTAATAGCGAACTTTACCAAATCAACTGTGGTTTTTAGCTCTATCTTCTTCATTATATTATTTTTATGCGTCTCCACCGTTCGCACGCTGATAAACAGCTTTTCGGCAATATGCCGGTTTGACATACCTCCGGCAAACAACTTAAAGACTTCCAACTCTCTTGGCGACAACTTTTTCAGCTTATTCTCCTTCTCAACAGTGCCGATTTTCTGATCAGACAGATAGCTGTGAAGCAAAATATCGGTAATACTTTTGGCGTAATATTCGTAACCGTTTCGCAAGGTGTAGATGGCCTCCAGAATCTCCGAACGGTTGGCGTCGCTGCCAAGATGTCCGTTGGCACCCGCCTTGATAGTACGCAAAATAAATTTCTCATCGTTGAACATGGAAAGAACCAGCATTTTGGCTTTTGGGAAATGCTGTAAAAACAACTTTATGTTATCAACAATTTTTTCTGAAACAGAATAAGCCGTGGTCAATGCCACGTGAACCGGGTGTTGCGGAGGATTTCTGATCAAATCCTCCAGCGTCTCATAAACGTCCGCAATTTCAATATCATCAGAATCTTTCAGCAGCGCCTCCAGAGCATCAGAAATAACCGGAAACGAATTGACAAGGGCAACGTAGATCATTAAACCAATATTTTTCTGCCTGCGAAGTTATAAAAAGTATTTGGTTTTTACCATAGGGCACAAACACCTGCTGCCACAAACGAAAACAGGTTTGTACGGTATCTGTCTTTTCAGCCGGAAAGCGGACTGAACCACAAATATTTAGAGTCTCCCGGCCACAACTCGTGAAATAATTACCTCAACTTAAATTCATATTAAACCAGATAATGGCAAACATAATATAAGTAAGGTAATGACCATAGCTTTTCCATGGATCCGTTTCCGGAAAAGCAAAGGCAATGTGTAAAATAAGAGTCCGTTATCAAATCAATATATCCCGATTTACAAGCAAAATTTCTTTTCAAAATTAAAAATATATCGGACAGCCTAACACTCCTGCAACGGAAAGAAACTTCTATGCCTGACCTTTCCAATCTTCGATACTATATTGCTCAAAACAACTGTCTATTGGTTAATTATGGTTAATGTTAACTTACTATTAACAAGTAAAGAAATTTACATTGAAGATTTAATGTTTGTTTAACATTCAGTTAAGACACAGGTAATAACTGAATATCATATTTGCACAGAAATATCAAAAAAAATTTAAACCCCTTAAAAAAAGGAACAAATGAAAACAACAAAACCAATGAAAACAATGATTATGATGGCGGCAGTGCTCATGCTGGTATTTACCGCCTGTAAAAAATCCCCACCATCACCGGCGACAAAGCCGCCTTCCATCAACAATTTGACGGGAAGCGGCACAGGAAAAAATTACAAAGCCGACCTCTCATTTAGCGAGGCCGTTTACAAAAATGCCGATAAGACCGGTGCACTTGATAAAAATAGTTTAAACGTGAGCCTTTCAGGCGGTACCGCAAGTTTAGTTTCTTACACGGTAACCCATACTGCCGGGGCCAAAACCGCTACGATTGAAATGGTACTCAGCGACTACCCCGATGGTGCCGAGAGCCTCTCCGTAAAACCCGCCTCAGGAAGTAGTATATACAACGCTGCCGGAGAAGCTATGGCAGCTTCCGAAAATAAAACCACCACTTTAGGTGAAGCCCAACACAAAATCATCACCATAAAAGACAATGGAAGCGGCATTGGTACACAAACCTGGACAGCCAACAACACCTACCTGCTCGATGGCTTCTGTTTTGTGAATAGCGGTCAAACGCTCACCATTGAAGCCGGAACCGTTATAAAAGGGAAACCCGGACAAGGCGTCAATGCTTCAGCCCTGATTGTTGCCCGCGGTGGTAAAATCATGGCAGAAGGCACCAAAGAAAAACCCATTATTTTTACTGCCGAAGCTGATGACCTGAATGGTTCAGTTGGCGATATGGACGATGGGCTATGGGGCGGCGTAATCCTTTTGGGAAATGCCCGTTTAAATTCCGTTCCCAACGAACAACAAATTGAAGGAATTCCACAGACCGAACCACGCGGCATATATGGAGGCGATGACGATGCTGACAACTCCGGAGTTTTAAAATACATCTCTATCCGCCACGGCGGTACCGATATTGGCGCAGGAAATGAAATCAACGGCCTGACCCTTGGCGCTGTGGGAAGCGCCACAGTCATCGACTATATTGAAGTAATCGCCACCAAAGATGATGGAATCGAATTTTTTGGAGGTGACCCGCGTGTAAAACACTTCCTGTCGGCCTTCAACGGTGATGACTCATTTGATTATGATCAGGGATTCCGTGGATTTGGTCAGTTCTGGCTTGCTGTTCAGGGTTTTGAGCGCGGCGACCGTATCGGAGAACATGATGGAGGAACCGACCCGGAAACAGGAACACCATTGGCAACACCTACCATATACAACGTAACCTATATCGGACAGGGTGATGCAGCCGGAAAAAGAACGGTTACCTTCCGCGACAATGCCGGCGGTACTTATGCTAATTCCATTTTCTATAACCAGCATCATGGTATTGATATTGAATACCTATCTTCCGAAAGTAGCTGGACACGTTTCCAAAAAGGAGACCTGCACATTTTGAACAATGTCTTTTATAAAATTGCAGATACCATGCCGCTTTTCGTGAAAGCTTACGATGGGGTTACGGATGCACAGAAAGTTGCTGCCAACGATTCACTGGCCGGTTATTTTGCTAAAGCCGGAAATCTGGTAGCTGATCCGGGGTTATCTATTAATAATAACAAATGGAAAGTCGTTCCCACAAACCACGTTTCCGACAACCTGGCCAAATATCCGGCTTCTTCGTGGTTCGACAAAGTAAGTTACCGCGGCGCTGTCGATCCGAACAATAGTTGGATTGAAGGCTGGACACTGTTTGCAAAACATTATCTGGCGAAATAAACCAGGAGCATTACACATAACGATAGCAGGGCTGAATGGGGATTCTTCTTCGAATTATCCTCATTCAGTTTTGTATGATAAATATCCACCGATAAAATCGATCAAATGAAAAACATGAAACATTTTGTTCTTTTGTTGCTTTTCCTTTCTTCGCTTTCCGTAATAGCAAAAACCGGAAAAGTTCGCGGAAAAATTACCGATGCAAAAACCGGAGAAACACTCATTGGCGCTACGGTATTAGTCAAAGGAACTACCATTGGTACCACCAGCGATTTGGATGGAAACTATACGCTTGATAACTTGAAACCAGGAAGCTATACACTTGTTTTCCAGTATGTTTCGTTCACTCCACAAATAGTTACCAACGTGGATGTAAAAGAAAAAGGTGTCACCATACTGAACGTCCCTCTGAAGCCCGTGAGTCTGGGTCTTAAAGAGGTGGAAATCAGAGCTAAGGCAGTAAAACGCAGCGAAGCGGCCATGTTGACTATTCAAAAAAAATCGTCCAATGTGATTGAAGGTCTTTCGGCAGAACAAATCCAGCGAGCCGGCGACAGCGATGCGGCAGGAGCGCTGAAACGGGTTACCGGCGTAAACGTTGTAGATGGAAAATACGTTTATGTTCGTGGCCTCAACGACCGCTACAGTAAAACCACACTGAATGGCGCTGATATTCCCGGGTTGGACCCCAACAAATATACCGTACAGATGGATATTTTTCCCAGTTCACTGATTGAAAACATTGTGATTTATAAATCGTTTAGCCCTGATTTGCCGGGCGACTTTACAGGTGGCCTGGTAAATATCGAAACCCGCGATTTTCCGGAACGTTTTACACTGGAAGCAGGAGCAAATCTGGGTTACAACAACAATGCAAATTTTAATAAGGACTTCCTGTCATATCAGGGTAGCCCTTTCGATGTCCTCGGCTTTGACAACGGCTTTCGCAGTATTCCGGATGACGCCAAAGGAAAGCTACCACAGTATCCCAGTGAAAAAAATAAACTCACGGCTATTACCGAGTCCTTTAACAAAATAATGACACCTGTTCACCATACGGCAGGCCCCAACGGCAGTGTATTTCTTGCTCTTGGCAACCAAACGGACATCAAAGGTCATCCGCTGGGATATCAGTTTGGCTTCTCCTACAAAAAGGAAAATACTTTTTACAGGGAAGGCATCAAAAACTTGTTTCATCTCGGCGGCTCCGATGACAAAACCCTCATCCAAGATCAGAATTACGCAGATGACCAGGGAAATACCGAGTATCTGTGGGGTGCGCTGGGTGGCTTGTATTATAAATTCTCGCCTACACAGAAAATAGGGCTGACACTGTTCAAGAACCAAAGTGGCATTTCCACCGCCCGCAGTCTTTTCGGCCAGCAGCTCTCGGATGACGCCGGAGGCTTGTACATCGAAACACGTGTACTCAGCTGGGTAGAACGCTCGCTTAATAATGCCCAGCTCAAAGGAGAACATTATTTTAAAAATCTTTCCAACCTGCACATAGACTGGATTGGTTCATATACCTACTCCTACCAGAACGAACCCGACCGTAGATTTTTCACCAATAGTTTCTATCCAGGTCTTTCCGGTGTTTATCGTTACTCCATCCAGCCTTCTATTTATAGTGTTCCGGCACGATACTACAGGTATCTCAATGAAGATAACTACAATTTCAAGATAAACTTTAAACTCAAAGCAGGGAAAAGTGAAAACGCACCTACCATCAAATTCGGAGGCAGTCTGGTATACAAGGACAGGGTATTTCATGAGCAGCGCCTTGATTACCGGTTTCAGTTTTCACAATACGTGTATAATGGCACTGTTTCCGATTTTATCTCAAATCAAAACATCGGTTTGAATTATCCCGGCTACAATCCGCAAACAGGAACCAACTTCGGACTTTACATGCAGGGAAATCCAGGTGATGACCGACGAAACAGTTATACGGGAACACAAAGGGTACAAGCCGGTTATGCCATGGTTGATGTTGTGTTATGGAAAAAGCTTCGTGTAAGTACCGGATTGCGATTTGAACATACTTACATTTACACATCCAGCCGTGATACGACTTTACAGGCGGGTTATCTCAACAACAACGATTTTCTACCGGCTCTGAACCTTACCTGGTATCTGAAAAAAAACATGAACCTTCGGTTAAACGGTAGTCGCACGCTGGCACGCCCGAACTTTCGCGAACTGGCACCTTACGCTTCGCAGGACTTTGCCGGTGGCGAAATATATGTGGGCAATAGCAACCTACAACGCACCACCATCGACAATCTTGACCTGCGCTGGGAATATTTTATGTCGCGCGATGAGATAATTTCAGTAAGCGCCTTCTACAAAATCTTTAAAAACCCCATTGAGCTGGTAGACAATCCGAAAGCACAGAACACCGAACTTTCATGGGAAAATGTTGACCAGGCCAAAGTTTACGGAGGCGAGCTGGATTTTAGAAAACAACTTGATTTCTGGAATTTTAGCAAGAACTTTAAGCTGAGTGTGAATTTAACCTATGTCTTTTCTGCAGTGGCCATTGATTCACTGGAGCTGGAAGCCATCCGTGCCACCGACCCGTCCGCCAAATCTACACGCCCCATGAACGGCCAGTCGCCATACATTGTGAACGCTATACTGACTTACGAACATCCTAAGTCGGGGTGGGAGGCCAATCTCGTTTATAACGTAACCGGCCCCAAACTCATGATAAACGTCAAAGGAGGTACACCGGACATCTACGAACAACCCTTCCATTCACTGAATTTTGTTTTGAAAAAAAGGCTCAACAAGCGTTTTGTTTTGTCCCTCAAGGCACAAAACCTCCTCAACGAAGCATACAAAGAGAGCTACACTTTTTTGGGTAATGAATATATTTATAGAAAATACCAAACCGGAAGTACATTTGAAGCAGGCATCAGCTATAAACTTCAGCGGTAGCTACTTACTCTATCTTGTTATTGTTATTCTCCTTACAAGATAGGGGAAAGATAGAAAACAGCAATAACAATTATGGTAATTGTTGATATTCCTATAGGGAACCATACCGGTGCAATCCAGGGACGAGGTATGAGAAAAAGCACATCAATTGTGGTAAAAGCAGGGGGCCATTTGATTAAAAGATAAAGTGAAAGATAATAAAACAGATCCCAGAAAGCAAATGTCCAAAGAAAGGCAATGATTCTTTCAAACCATGTTTGTCCAACCAAATAAGCGATAATGACAAGCATCAGTATTGTGGCAGCCTCTCTTGTTTGTTCAATAAAGATGTAGCGCTTGGGCAATTTTTTAAGAGACATCTGGTTTGATTCTGAATCATCAATCCCAAGAGCCTTGCGAAGATAAACCACCACCACGCCTTCAAAATGAGCCATGGCAATACCAAAAAGAGCCAATAATAAAAATTTTTCTAACATAAGTCACCCTCCTTTCTAATGAGGTATTTTAAAAGATTTTGGTTGCCCAAAGATATCCCTGTTTCTGAACTTACTTTTTCAGCACATTTTTAAAAACCTGTTCAAATTTATCAATTTTAGGTGTAATCACAAACTGACAATAACCTGCTGTCGGATTATTACGGTAATATTGCTGATGATACTTTTCGGCAGGGTAAAAATTTTTGAAAGGACTGATTTCTGTCACAACAGAATCCGACCAGATACCGGCTTTGTCTAACTTTTCCTTGTATGCTTGAGCCAACAGCTTTTGCTTTGTATTATGGTAAAAAATTACCGAGCGATATTGTGTTCCCACATCCGCCCCCTGCCGATTCAGCGTTGTAGGGTTATGTGTTTTCCAAAAAATCTCCAGCAGTTTTTCAAAACTGATACTATCGGGGTTGTAAACAACCCGGACTACCTCTGCATACCCCGTATTTCCCTGACTTACCTGCTGATAAGTCGGATGAGGAACTTTACCGCCCGAGTAGCCGGCTTCCGCCGAAACGACCCCTTTTACTCTTTCAAAGATGGTCTGGCTACACCAAAAGCAACCTGTACCAAATGTTATCGTATCATAAGTCATTTGTTTTCCCTCCCCTGTCTGCGCAAAAACAGCTGTCGGCAAAAGCAATATCACAATCAGCCCGGCAAACAGCATTTTTGCTTTACGCATATCCTGTCTCTTAAATCAGCAAAAGCTTCCGTCCGTAAATAAGCTCCTCTATATCCGGTGATGGACCCAAAAACTGCTCCCTGAAACGATCCATTTCACCACGGGTCTTCTCCGAAAGCAAGTCTGCCATCTCTTCCATCACATCTTCACCAATAGCCATGGGCGGCGTATTCATCACCAGATGGTCACCGTTAAACTGGCCTATGAGTTGATATTCTTTCATCTCTTTCACCGGCTTCTCCTTAAAAAAGCATTTCGACAGCCACTGGTTCAAATCAAAGGTTTGCAAATTAATCATCATAGGCTCGGTACCCCGTTCGGCCATGATATCCTGATAATACTTCTGCAGGTTTTGCATAGACTCCTCCGACATCCCTTTTTGCATTTTCTGATAACAATCAAGGCACATTGCATATTCAAAAACCGTAGAGCTGAATTCATAGCCTTCATAATTTTTCAGTGCCTTCTCAATGACATAATGTGTCCCATCCTCCAACAGATTCTTTCCGCAAACCACACACTTTTCAAAAGGCTTGCCCTCCGAATCCGAATAAAACTGTTCCGGAATATCCACCAAATAATCACTCATAGCTTTCAGGTTTTAAATAACAAAATTACATTTTTCTTTTATTGGAAGTACGAACTTATCTGTAAAACGAGCAATATTTTTCATAAACATCTGGTACTAACCAATCGACACAGTAGCCCAGCCAAATCTGCACTCGCCCGTTTCTTGACCCACGGGTCAAACAAAACTCAAAAAGCAGAAAAGACTGTTCGTATTTCAACCATACAGAAACAAGGCCGGCTGAAAGATTATGCTTCCTTCCACATTTATTTTGGAACTCTGCTTGCAAAAACGACCTTATTTATACTTATTTTTGTCCGCCGGCTTCGGAAAATTGACTTTTTCTTTACTTGCACTAAACTTAATAGCCCCGGAGCTGGCTTTTCTCAATAGAGGCAACCATGTTTAAACAGAAAGTATACCCTTACATGCTGGCAACCATACAGTTGGGAAGTATTGCCTTTATAGGCTTCAGTGCACCGGCCATTGCTAAAAGTTGGGATGGCATCCTGCTGGAAAGCGCAGGTATTTTCCTTGCCGTTCATGCTATTTATGTGGCAGGCATTCACAATGTGAATATCGCACCCACGCCCAAACATGGCGCCGTACTGATTACCAGCGGCCCTTACCGGATGATCCGCCATCCCATGTATCTGGCGCAGGTTGTTGCACTCATCCCGTTGGTCAGCGATTATTTTACGCTGCTGCGTTTTGGCATTCTTATCCTGCTCATTGTTACCCTGATTTTTAAAATGTATTACGAAGAGAAGGGACTTGTCAGGCAATTTGGCAAGGCTTACATCGACTACAGGAAAAAGACAAAAAAAGTACTTCCATTTATTTACTGACGCAAAGAAGTGAAAATTTGTCATATCTGTAAAATAGTCATACCGTACAAATGAAAGAATGAAATGGCATGTTAATTGATACATGGACAAACCAAAAAGGGAACAGAAATATGGCATTAAGAAAGATTGGTTCGTATGAAGAAATGTTACGAACACTGGATGAAAAGAGAAAAAATTACATATTACTTTACAAAAAAGGTTCGGAAACCAGCGATTGCAGCTATAAGAGTATTGAACAGGCTGTAGGAAAAGTGAAAAATATCAATGTGGCAGCTGCTGATGTTACTTACGTGCGTGACATACACCCTCATTATTCGGTTACCTCAGCACCTTCGCTGTTGGTATTTGAAGGGAAGAATTTTATTAAAA
>CAYLSW010000077.1:0-8892 GCA_964386145.1 uncultured Lentimicrobiaceae bacterium
GTCCCTTGGGGCGATTCAGCAATGGTATTGCTTTGCGGACAGGCATTTGGCAACTTGAAACCAGTGCCACAGCACCCACCGAAAAGCCCATCATCTTTAAAAAGTCACGGCGACTTGATTTCCCTTTTATTTCAGATTCATCCAGACCATCGATAGAAAATTCAGGCATTGCTTCTTTATCGGAAACAGAATTCTTCTTCATTTCATCGTAAATTTCCAGACTTTGCCAGTATTTTTTTTCCATAATATCTTGAAATGGAATTAGTTTATAATAAAATTCATATTAATAGTGACATTTTGCACAATCTTCTCCACCTACCATGGAAACGGTAACCTTATCAATTTTCCCGGCTTTCAGTTCCTCATGCAATTTTTTATATTGCGCATAAAATTTATTGTGGTTAAACTGAACCTTATGTTTCCGGTGGCAACTGAGACACCATCCCATACTCAATTGATGCACCTCGGCCACCTGATCCATCTTTGCCACATCGCCATGGCACTCCTTACAATCAATTTTGCCTACCTTAACATGCTGTTCGTGATTAAAATATACAAAATCGGGGAGATTATCAACTTTAACCCATTGAATTGGTTTTTTCTCTTTGATAGCAGCATAGATTTTAGCAATCTCTTTCGTTCCTGTCAGTTTACCTTTTTTCACTACCGAGTGGCAGTTCATACAGACAGAGGCAGGCGGAATACCGGCATGCATACTGGTTTCGGCAGTAAAGTGGCAGTATTCGCAGTTAATTTGATTCTGGCCGGCATGTACTTTGTGAGAGAATGCGATGGGTTGGTCGGGCTGATAATTTTGCTGACGGCCAAGGCTGGTAGTATAGTCCCATGTCCACTCACCGAGAATCCACAGGGCAAGCAAAATAATGATATAGTGTATCCATCTTGCTTTCAGGTATTGGGTAAAAATCAAATCCATAATACTAAGCATCAACAGGATACCAAAAATAATAGCGGCTATGGCCAGATTACGAGTTGCATCTCGTTTTTGTTCAAAGTATCGGTCTTCCTGGTTTACTTGCGGGGCAGGAGCTACCGTAGTCTTAACCGTTGCCTTTTGGGCCGATACACCTGCCGGCAGTTTGCCACCATTTTTAATGTATAGCAGAATATCTTTCACCTGAGCATCCGTCAGGTTATGTGAAGGCATGGGAATTTTGTTGTACTCATCGAAAATTTTCACAGCCCTTTTATCTCCGGCTTTCACCATTGCCTGTGAATTTTGAATAAATTTTATCAGCCAGGCTTCGGGGTATTTGTCGGGAACACCTTTTAAATCGGGGCCTACGAGCCGTCCTCCGCCAATGGTATGACAGGCTTTACATTGAGCGAAATTATTCTGAGCTTCAACAGTTTGCCCGAAAGAAGAAGAAAACGAGCTAAGAAAGAGGGCTAAAAACAAAAACAGGGGTGCCATAAGGCGAAAAGTTTTCATCCTTCTGACATTCACAAACTTGTTCACTATCATAATGTAAAGATTATCAAAATATATTAATTTAAATCAAGATTCTTTGTATATGAAAAACTAAAGATATATATACCATCTTTGAATTTGCACCCGGCAAAACTATTTAAAATTTCCGAAGTAAAACAACTTATTAGGTATTTAATTACTCATCTGTATTAAAAGAAATTACAATTAACAAATTTTCAATAATTTATCAAGGCATATTTTTTTTCAACAAAGGTTGAAAACCCTCAATCATCTGCTTTTTCTTTTAGCATAGGCACAAAGCGGAAGCTCCCGAACTCTTCTTTGGCCATTTTTCCATCTTCCGTCTTTGAATAGCGAACCATGGTTTGAATACCTCCTGTGCCTACGGGGGAGACCAAAATTCCGCCGGTTTTCAGCTGAGCAAACAGACATTCGGGTATTTCCGGAGCTGCTGCCGTAATGAGAATGCGATCGAAGGGAGCATGCGAGGGTAAGCCGAGATAACCATCCCCATAAAACAGATTTATTCTGAAACCCAGCCCGGGAAGAACACGTCTGGCTTTTTCATAAAGTTTTTTTTGGCGTTCTATGGAATATACCTGTGCCCCGAGAGCAGCCAGCACACAAGCCTGATAGCCGGAGCCGGTACCAATTTCCAGAACTTTTACACCCGGTTTCACATTCAGCAGCTCTGTTTGGAATGCAACGGTATAAGGTTGAGAGATCGTTTGGCCGGAACCAATGGGAAAAGGACTGTCTTTGTATGCATAATTCAAAAAACCCGAGTCGAAAAACAGATGACGCGGAACCCGGTAAATGGCTTCGAGAATTGCTTCGTCCAGAATTCCCTTTTTACGAATTTCGTTCACCAGTTTTCGGCGCATACCTTTATGGCGGTAAGTGTCTTCCATTTATTAACATTCAGAGGTTGGTACTTTCTTTTTCCAAGTGCGAATTTAAACATTTCAGGCTTTATTTTTGAAAAAAATTATCATGATTAAAATCGGGATTGCCGGAATTGATGAAACTTCCTTAAATCACCTGAAGGCTGTACAATCTCTTGCCGGCTTTAAGCTTTCCGGAATTTATGATTCGCATACCGAAAACGCCAGGGAACTTTGTGAAAAAAAAGGAGTAAACTATTTTGAAGATTTCGGAGAGCTTTTGCAAAATTCGGATGTTATTAATATTGCATCCCCGCATCTGAACCACTTTCCGCTGGCTGTCGATGCCATAAAAAAGTCGAAACACCTGTTTATTGAGGGCCCGGTATTATCTTCACCCACGGAAGCCCTTCAGTTGATTAGTTTATCAAGAGAAGCGGGTGTGAGAGTACAGGTTAATTACCCGGAACGATTCAACCCGGCTTATACCGCAACGTTACCCTACCTTACCCGCCCGTTGTATATTGAAGCTCAGCGACACGCTGCTTTTGACGAACGGCGAAAAGAGATTCCCATTGTCATGGATTTAATGATGCATGACATTGATATTATTCTGAGCATTGTAAAAGCCAATATCCGTACGGTACATGCAACCGGAGTAAGTGTCTTCAACGGTTCTCCCGACATTGTTAATGCCAACCTTGAGTTTGACAATGGCGTGGTCGCTAATCTCACGGCTAATCGTATTGCAACCAAGAATATCCGAAGGATTAAATTTTACCAGTATCAGGCGCGTCTGCAAACCGACTTTTTAAAATACCAGATAAAGATTCTACGAAAGCAAAAGGATAAAATAGACGATCAATTTCTTGTTAAGAATCTGAAAGCGCCCAAAGAGGACAAGTTGTTACTGGCACTCAGTGAGTTTTACCGGGTGCTGACACAAAACAAAAAGCCATTTGTCACCCTCGAAAGTGCCTATCAGAATCTGAAAACCGCTTTCCTCATTGATGAAAAGGTACAAATGCTGGCATCTTGATTTTTTCCGGATGAACTCAGAAAGTTTAAGGTCTCAACAATAAGACCAGCCCTTTTTCGTTAGCCATAAAAAAGAAACCCAAAATCTCATCCATGATTCGATTAAATTATCTTCCTAATTCGGCATCCAATTGGATGGAATGCTTGATAGTCGAAATAAAAAGTAATAAATGAACAGACATTTACAGGTTACAAAATATGTTTTTCTTGATTGGCTCAGTGCCCTGCTTGCCTGGACATTATTCTACATTTCCAGAAAGTTAAACGAAAACCCGCATATTTTCAACCATCTCAACGAAATTTCTGACGACCGTAAATTTTGGCTTGGGGTACTTTTTATTCCTCTGTTCTGGATGACTTTGTATATCATGGCAGGATCGTACCGGCGCATATACAGGAAAGCCAGATTAAAAGAGCTGGGACAGACGTTAATATCTGTTTTGATTGGTGTGGTTATCCTGTTTTTTATCCTGATATTGGATGATGAAGTCCACGGGTATAGGGACTATTATGAATCTTTTTTTGTTTTGTTTACTTTACAGTTTGGGCTTACTTATATTTTCCGGCTTTTCCTCACTACACGAACCGTAAACAAGGTTCACAATGGTGAAATTGGGTTCAACACTGTGATTATTGGGAGCAACGGTAATGCTGAAAGCATTTATCAGACCATCATGCATCAGGAAATATCATCGGGAAACAAGTTTGTAGGGTTTGTAAATGTGCTTGACCGTAAACATTTCAAAATGGGTAAATATCTCCCCCACCTCGGTAATTACAGAGAGCTGAACAATATTGTAAAAGAAAAACAGGTGGAGGAAGTCATCATTGCTATTGAGCGTTCCGAAAAAGACACTATCCAGCGTATTATCATCGAGTTGGATGAGGTCAATGTTATTATTAAGATCATTCCATTGCTACAGGATATCATGTTTGGAACGGTAAAAGTCGCCAATGTTTTTCATACGCCACTCATTGAGATTTCGCCTGACTTAATGCCGGTCTGGCAACAATATGTGAAGCGCCTGCTGGATATTTTCGCTTCGTCTATGGTACTGACCCTTCTCTCTCCGGTTTATCTTTTCACTGCCATTGGCGTCAGGCTTTCCTCTCCCGGTTCCATACTTTTCAAACAAGAGCGTATTGGCTACAAAGGGAAACCCTTTTACATGTATAAATTTCGTTCTATGTTTTTGGATGCCGAAAAAGACGGCCCACAGCTCTCATCGGAAGGCGACCCCCGTATAACTCCTTTTGGTGCGGTTATCAGGAAATACCGATTAGATGAAATTCCGCAGTTTTTCACGGTACTGAAAGGGCAAATGTCGCTGGTAGGACCACGCCCCGAACGGCAATATTACATTGATCAGATTATGGAGAAAGCACCACACTATCGGCTGCTACTGAAAATAAAACCGGGTATTACTTCCTGGGGACAGGTAAAATATGGTTATGCTTCCACCATCGAGGAGATGATCGACCGCCTGAGGTACGACCTGCTTTACCTCGAAAACATGTCCCTTTCCATGGATTTTAAGATTATGATTTATACTGTTCTGATTGTCATCCAGGGCCGGGGAAAGTAGAAATGGATGGGGGAATGTGAAAATGTATGAATGGGAGAATGTTTTGATTATTTCAGAAAATAACTTCTATCCACTCACAGTTTCCCCGCTTCTATCAGCCGCACAATAGCTTCTATCTTGCGATCTTTGCCTGTCGGATCGTAACGCGTTTTCAGATTATAACCCCAAATACGAGCAAAAGCCTGGTAGAAAAAGGCAGTAAACTTTCCGCGAAGTTGCTGTAACAAGCCGTAAGAAGTATTTCCCGTTTCACGGTCGATGAGTTTAATTAAAATTATGCCTTGTGTAAAAGTTAGTTTCTTCAATGAACTGCCATAACGTTCTTTAATCTCCTCTTCTGCCTGTTTCATAATTCTTTTCCGTTCGGCATCATTTTTGGCCTGTTTTAATCTGACATCGTAAATTCTCAGCAAGGCGCCGGCTGTTTTGGCATAAGGATAGACCTTTTTTATATTGCGAATAAGCCGGTTCAGCCGCCAGCGTGTCCAGAAAGAGACGCTGTTTCTGCGTGAAATAATTTCTATTTCCTGCAAATTAACGGATGGAATGGAGTCGGTATACCGCAAGAGGGTATCAGAAGGCATGGGGCTTCCCGCCACCCTTGCGGGAAAATAAGCAATGACAAAAAACATAACAACAAGCAGAGGATGTTTCATGTTCGTAAAAAATGCAAAGATAATCTCCAAACACACCACATCCATAAAAAAAAAGAAATAATATTGGTGAAGGAGTGAGGAGAAATACAGCAAGATAATCTCAGCATCATCATGGCTTCAACTTTAATTGCTAAAGTTAAACTCCTGTATTTTCGACTTATACACTTTGTGCCATAGTGTTTTAAAAAATCAAAAAAACAATGAAGGCTACCTTAATTTAATAGGCAGCCTTCATTAATTATTAAATCTAATACCCTGGATTTTGTACTAAGTTGGGATTTACATCTATTTCTCGTTGTGGAATAGGGAAAACCAAGGCATTAGCGTTATAATTTAGTGCACCTACCGACTCCTTAAGACGTCTTACATCGTGAAGACGGAATCCTTCGAAGGCTAATTCTTTGCGTCTTTCAAGCAATATTTTATTTAAATCGACTGTGGAAAGAGGAGTAGCATGAGCTCGTAAGCGTAAGGTATTTATATCATTTAAAGGGCTGTCGCCAACACTTGTTCCAAGGCGTTCATTGGTTTCAGCACGGATTAAATACATCTCAGCAAGTCTTAAAAAAGGAACATTTGCATACATTGATTGCCACTTTGTTGTAAAATTATTTCCATAGAAAAAGGTAGCTCTATCATCATTACCACCACCTGCATATAAAGAAAAGTATTTAGAAGTAACCGATACATCCCCTCTGCCACCATGTGCCACATCTGCCCAAAAGGTATTCATATCGTTTACACCATCCTGGCTGGTTACCTGCCAGGCAAATATGTCTTCCGGAGAATTTTTATCATTATTAAAAGCTTTACTAACAGAACTCGCCAAACTATAACCACTGTGTAATATTACATCATTTGCAGCATCTCTTGCTGACGAAAAATTACTTTGTTGTAAATAAACCCGAGCTAAAAGGGCTTGTGCTGCGTACTTAGTGGCATAAACACCATTTGATGCCGGTAATAAGCCATAAGCCTCGGTCAAATCCGAAACAACTTGTTTATAAACTTCATCAACAGTATTTCTTCCAGGCATACTTACCTGGTTTGCAGCAGTTACAGGATTTAAGACCAAAGGGACACCCAATTGGGAATTAACTGACCCTGATTCATACGGCAGTGCAAAAAAACGTACCAAATCAAAATAAACAAGACCTCTTAAAAACTTAGCTTCGCCTTCCACACGGTCGTGCTCACTTTTGTCGGTAAATTTATCAAGATTTGCTAAAATTATATTAGACATGTTATTAACATTATACGCAGTAAGCCAGGCATCTCTTACAAAACTATTGGTAGTTGTAATATCTTTATCGTTAAATTCGCGGGGTTGTAAATAAGTTCCCTGCCAACTTAATTCTCCATCATTAGCCAATAATTCTGAGGCTAAGTTTAAACGTCCGCCATAAAGTGTACGGTCTCCGGCTTCAGAATATTCTGCAATCAATAATTTTTGGATATTTGCCGCACTGGAGAGTGCTACATCCGGCGATAAACTTTGGGCCGGTTCTATATTTAATTTACCTTCACAACCTGATAAAATGGATACAGACGCCAGTAACACTATTGTATATAAAACTTGTTTTATAATGTTTTTCATAGTAAATAGTTTTAAAAATTTATGTTAACTCCTAAAGTAATAGTTTTAGCCGGAGGAGCGGAGTAAAAAGCAATCCCTTGTTGAATATTTGAAACTCCGGTAATATAGTCCGCTGTTGACTCGGGATCATTTCCCGTATATTTAGTAATTGTCAACAAATTAAACCCTGTAAGATATACCCTGAACTGGTTTAGTTTTAACTTTTCCACAAAATGTTTAGGAATATTATACCCGATTGTAATATTTCGCAATCTCACAAAATTTGCATTTTGTAAATATCTTGTGGAATGATGAGTACCATTATTCCCGAATAAACGGGCCTGAGGCACATCGGTTTTATCTCCGGGTTTTTGCCAGCGTTGCATTTGATGTACTGTCTGATTATCGAAAAAGTTACCATTTGCCTCTTGAAAACGTCCCCCAAGATTATAAATCGAAGCACCTGTCTGGGCTTGAAACGTAAAGGAGAAATCTAAACCTTTGTAATAAAAGGTATTGGATAACCCCATAATGACACTTGGAAACGGGTTGCCAACAATGACGCGTTTGGCAGCGCTATAAATATTAGTAGTATTTCTGTTCCTTGAACCATCCGGATTTAATGTATTCAAATAATACAACGCATCACCGTTTGCAGGATCTACACCAGCATATTCCGCCATGTAAAAATCCGAAATTGCTTCGCCTTGTCGCACAATATTTCTACCTTCAATAATATCCCCATTGGGAAGGCTGATTACTTTATTCTTATTATACGATATGTTAAAGCTTGTAGTCCAGGTAATTCCATTTGTTACCACGTTTTTAGTATTTAACATAAACTCTACCCCGGTATTCTGCATAGAGCCAATATTTTTAGTTATAGATTGAAATCCTGATGTACCCGGTATTGGTTCGTTTAGAAGTAAATTGCTTGTCTTCTTATTATAATAATCTATCTCGCCACCAATGCGGTTGTTTTTAAAAAACCCAAAGTTTATACCAACATCAACTTGTGAGGTACGTTCCCATTTTAAATTGGGGTTACCTAATTGCGTGGGTGCCAAACCTGATTTTTGATTATAAGATGAACCCTGGAACAAACTTCTGCTGGCGAAGTTTCCAATACCCGCATTACCGGTAACACCCCAACTGGCACGTAATTTTAAAAGTGATATAATATGGGAATCTTTTAAAAAATCTTCGTCAGAAAGAATCCAGCCAATGGAAGCTGCGGGAAACCATCCAAACTGATTATCTACACCAAATCGAGAGGAGCCGTCGCGCCTGATACTGGCGTTAAGTAAATATTTATTTTTGTATGAGTAACTAACTCTTGCAAAATAACCTAAAAAGTCATAAGCGGATAGGCTACTTGCTCCCCCGATAATATTTCCGGCACTCTGAAGTGTTCGCAATTCATCAGAGGGGAAGTCGGTACCTTCAACATGCTGTGCCTTAAGAATACTTTTCTCGAAAGAGGTACCCAGCGTTACGTTAACCCTGTGATTTTCGTTAAAATTTTTAGTATATGTGAAATAGTTATTTAAATTATACCTTTCGGTTCTATGTGAAGTGGCAACAGCATAACCATTTGTTCCCTGAGATTCAGTTAAACTACCCGAAAATTCTTCGGCTAATTGGCCGTTAAAGTCATAGGCAACTTCTGATCTGAATTTTAAACCTGGTATTATTTTAT
>CAYLSW010000078.1:0-8892 GCA_964386145.1 uncultured Lentimicrobiaceae bacterium
TCCGGACTAAAATACAACATGTTTCACCGTAAGGCAAGTAAAAAAGTATAACCCAATCTTCCGGCCAAAAAAATGTTTCATCCGGTAAACCAGGACGAAATCGAAAGCGTGCGTATAATTATATTATAAATAAAAAACTTTTATAAATTTGAAGGGAGTTTTTGTATGGGATATTCAGCAGAATTTTGAAGTAACAGAATCCGGTGTTTTAATAGGGACAAAGCGTCAGGGTGTGTTTCTTTCAACAGACAATGGTAAAAACCGGACTGCTTTCAATACGGGTTTGCCGGATTATCCAGCTGTTTCTTCTATAGCGATCTCTGATTCAGTAATTTATGCTTCTGTAAAATATCCGCATTTTGGCGTTTGAGTCGTTTCCTGACGGATATTTTGACCGGTGTGCAACTTTTCCCGGATAAACCTTCGTCTGCCTTTGTGCTTGGCAAAAACTATCCCAATCCGTTTAGCTCCTCTACAAATATCAAATATTCGTTGTCGGTGAAAAGTAATATAAGTTTAACCGTTTACAACGCTGGGGATCAAAAGGTAGCCACGTTGGTGCACGCGTTACAGGAAGCCGGTAACTATTCGGTAAACTGGAATACATCGAATCTTCCCGGTGGCATCTACTTTTATAATTTAAGTGTAACTGGTGCTAAAAACTTTACACAAACCAGGAAAATGGTTTTGGTTAAATGACAGTAATGCAGAGCTGAAAACGGTTTTCCACAAAATGTTTTATGAAAAGGATTATTGTAAAGATTGAAGCAATCTCTATCTGCATGTATTCTATTCTTCCCGATTTTCTATTGGGAAGCAGCTTTAGGATTTTCAATCCGTTTATACGCAGCTTTCCACTAACCCGTTCTATCATTCCCATACTTTTCCTATTTTTGAAAAAAATATTGCCATGTATTTAACCGATCGGGAACTGTTTTACCGCCATTTGGCTGTTCCGGCCAAAGTAGATGAAGCATTGGAAATTGTTCGGGCCGAAGGTATCTATCTGTACGATGACCTTGGTGCAGAATATGTTGACCTTGTCTCTGGTGTTTCGGTGAGTAACCTTGGTCATCAGCATCCGGCTGTGGTGGAAGCCGTCAAAGAGCAGGTCGAAAAATACATGCATTTGATGGTTTATGGAAAATATATCCAGTCGCCGCAAGTGCGTCTTGCCGGCAAAATGGCCGAAAACCTTCCCCTATCACTTGATTCCGTTTATTTTGTCAATTCCGGAAGCGAAGCTATTGAAGGTGCGTTGAAACTGGCCAAACGTATCACAGTGCGTACGGAAATGATTGCTTTTAAGAATGCCTACCACGGTCATACCCATGGTGCTATGAGCATGCTGGGGAACGAAAACATGAAATATGCGTTTTACCCGTTGTTGCCGGATATCCGCTTTTTGCATTTCAATGTGCTGGATGACCTGGCGCAGATTACTGAAAAAACTGCCTGCGTCCTTATTGAGCCGGTGCAGGCTGAAGCCGGTATTCTTATTCCCGGCAAGGCATATATGCGCGCTTTACGCGAGCGCTGTACGGAAACCGGTGCCATATTGATTTTCGATGAAGTACAGATGGGTTTTGGCCGGACGGGAAAACTTTTTGCTTTTGAGCATTTCGATGTGATTCCTGACATCTTATGTCTCGCGAAAGCCATGGGTGGCGGCATGCCCATCGGCGCGTTCATCTCCTCCAAAGAACGGATGCTGCTGCTGACGCATCATCCTGACCTGGGCCATATCACTACTTTTGGCGGCCATCCGGTTAGCTGTGCTGCTGCTTTGGCCAGCTTGAATGTCATTCTTCGTGAAAAGCTGCACGAAAAAGCACAGGCCAAAGGTCGTATGTTTGTGAGATGGTTAGAAGGCCATCCGCTGGTGAAGGAAATACGGCAAATCGGGCTTATGCTCGCCGTGGAACTTGTGGATGAGACCACCACAGACAAAGTGGTACACGAAATGTATAAAAACCGGTTGATTGTTGACCGGTTTCTGTTCAGCCATACCAGTTTCCGCATTGCACCGCCGCTCACCATTACAGAAGAGGAAATCGAAATGATTGCTGAAAAAATTATTTATAGTTTTAACCAAATTAAATAACAATCTCATGAAAAAATTCTACTATCTGCTCTTTGCCGGACTTTTTTTCTTCGGTGGAACTGCTTTCGCCCAGGACAGGGTAAGCAGTCTGAACTTTGAGACACGCTCGGAGGTGATTGCACAACATGGTATGGCTGCTACAAGCCAGCCGCTGGTTACGCAAATTGCACTTGACATCCTTAAAAAAGGCGGTACTGCTGTTGACGCTGCTATTGCTGCCGATGCGGCCCTCGGACTTATGGAACCCACCGGTAGCGGTATGGGTGGCGACCTGTTTGCCATTGTCTGGGACGCCAAAACTCAAAAACTTTATGGTCTTAACTCCAGCGGGCCTTCGCCCAAATCACTGACGTTGAAATACTTCAAAGATCACGGCTACAAGTTTATTCCTGCTCACGGACCGCTGCCTGTTTCGGTACCGGGTTGTGTGGACGGATGGAACGAACTGCACAAACGTTTTGGCAAACTCCCCATTAGCGAAATATTACAACCAGCCATTACTTATGCCCGCGAAGGCTATCCGGTCACAGAACTCATCGCCTATTACTGGGGACTAAATGCACGTGTTTTGAAAAAATATCCCGGTTTCGCCGAAGAGTACATGCCGGGAGGAAAAGCTCCTGTAAAAGGTCAGATTTTTAAAAATCCTAACCTGGCTAATACGCTGGAACTACTTGCAAAAAAAGGATTAAGGACGTTTTACGAAGGTAAACCTGCTCGTGTTATCGACAAATACATGCATGAAAATGGTGGTTTCTTGTCTTACAGCGATTTGGCTTCGTATCATGCCGTATGGGTAAAGCCGGAAAGTACCAACTACCGCGGTTATGATGTGTGGGAACTACCTCCCAACGGCCAGGGAATTGCTGTTTTGCAAATGTTGAATATGTTGGAGAACTTTGATATAAAATCCATGGGTTTTGGTAGTGCTGCTTACATTCATCTGCTCACAGAGGTCAAAAAGATTGTTTATGAAGATCGGGCAAAATTTTATTCCGACCCGTTGTTTAACAAAATTCCTATAAAACAACTGATTTCCAAAGCTTATGCCAAAAAGCGGCTGAAACTGTATAATCCGCATCATGCAGCCAAATATTATCCCGCCGGTCAGCCGGAAAAAGGGAACACCGTTTATCTGACGGTAGCCGACCAGTATGGAAATATGGTTTCGCTGATACAGAGCAACTACCGCGGTTTGGGTTCCGGTATGACCCCACCCGGACTGGGATTTATTTTGCAGGACCGCGGAGAACTATTCTCCTTGAAACCGGGACAGTTCAACACTTATGCACCAGGCAAGCGACCTTTCCATACCATCATTCCGGCTTTTGTCACCAAAGACGGAAAGCCCTGGCTAAGTTTCGGCGTGATGGGCGGAGCCATGCAACCACAGGGACAGGTTCAGATTCTTGTTAACCTGATAGATTTCGGAATGAACCTTCAGGAAGCCGGCGATGCACCGCGTATTCGTCATGACGGCTCATCGCAACCTACCGGTACGAAAATGAAAGACGGCGGCTGGCTCAATATGGAGAGCGGATTTAGCTACGATGTCATTCGGAAGCTGATGCAAATGGGACATCGTATCCGCTGGAGTCTTGGTGGCTACGGCGGTTACCAGGCTATTATGTGGGATGCAAAAAATAAAGTTTATTACGGTGCTTCCGAGTCGAGAAAAGATGGTGAAGCGTCCGGTTATTAATTGATATCGGAAATAGGTTTTATATCAAATGAAATATGCAGGGAAAGACGACTAAAATCATCGAAAAAATAAAATCGGTAATAGGAAAAGAGGAACAGCTTTCACCCTCGCCGTTTATGAACTGGCTAAAACCAGTGGCAGTAGCCGCGGAATACGGTTCGCTGACATTTGAATACAAAATCAGGGAAGATATGACCAATCCTATGGGAAATCTCCACGGTGGCGTCATTGCCGGAATTATTGACGACATCGTGGGGACCACCGTTTACAGCCTCGAAAAGAGCGACTATTTTGTGACGGTAAACATGTCGGTGGACTATTTTGCACCCGCCGTGCTTGGCGATATCATTCATGCTGTCACCAAAGTGGTGAAAGAAGGGAAAACGATTATCAACGTGGAATGTGAGCTATGGCTACCGGCCAAAAAACGGTTGTTGGCCAAAGCGAGTTCCAACCTTATGCGTATTCGTTAATAATGCCTGTTTTTCAGCTATCCGATGAAATTGTTTTTCCGCCATCTGATCTTGCCGAACCGGACGGACTGTTGGCCATTGGCGGCGACCTTTCGCCACAGCGTCTTGTCCGGGCTTATACGGCAGGTATCTTTCCGTGGTACAGCGAGGGGTATCCCATCATGTGGTGGTCACCCGACCCGCGAATGGTTCTTTTTCCCGAAGAATTCAAAAGACACAATAACCTGCACCGGCTGGTGCACAGCGGAAAGTTCCGGGTGACCATAGATGCCGATTTTGCAAGCGTCATAGAAGCGTGCAGCAAGGTAGAACGAAAAGGGCAGGAGGGAACCTGGATAACCAAAGCAATGCAGGCGGCTTACGTACGGTTGTTTGAGTTGGGTTATGCCCATTCGGTGGAGTGCCGGCTGGATAATGAGCTTACCGGTGGTTTGTATGGTGTTGCACTGGGAAAAATCTTCTTCGGCGAGTCCATGTTTCATTATGTTACCGATGCGTCCAAAGTGGCCTTGTGGCATTTGGTGGATTATTTACAGAAAAATAATTTTAAACTTATTGATGTACAGCAGGACACTCCGCATTTGCGTAGCCTTGGCGCACGACTGATGCCACGACAGGAATTTCTCAAACTATTACAGGATAATATTCCCTGAAGTAGCTTGACCTGATATTAAAAACAGGAATGTCCTTTTTTATCCATCCGTTTTTTGTTGTGTTCTTTAATTTTATCTGGCCTTTTTCTTCTCTTTCAATGGAGGCAATGACCTGTTACTGCTGCTTTTCAGGCATTTCTATTATTTTCAATTCTTTCGGTTCGTTAAATTATTTAAATGTGCAGAAAATTCTTCAATCTGATCAAACAATTTTTCAATTATTTTGATAAGCCGTTTTTCCGGTTAGACCTGTTAATGGTGTTTTTTTGATGCTTTATCAGGCTGTAAATTCATATAATAACTCTGATGAATACATTTTGTATATCTATAATTCATTCATCTATATTTGGTTAAACATTTTATCGCTAATATTTGGATTTGTTAGATATTTTAATGTAATTTGAGCGCTTAAAGGTTAAAGGAATTATATTTCAATGTAATGTATCAATAACATCTATTAATTTATTTTTATCAATATGAAAAAGAAATACTTTCTTTCTTTTGTCTTAGCTCTTTTTATTATAGGCACAGCAAGTGCCCAGAAGGCGAACACATATTTCAAACCGCTAAAATATCGCAATATCGGACCCTTTCGCGGTGGTCGTTCTGTTGCTGCCAGCGGTGTTGTTACCGACCCCCTGACCTATTATATGGGTACCAGTGGTGGCGGACTCTGGAAAACGCAAGATGCAGGTCAACGATGGACAAATATATCAGACGGCTTTTTTAAGACCGGTTCTGTGGGTGCCGTTGCGGTTTCAGAATCAAATCCTAATGTGATTTATGTTGGTATGGGAGAACACGCAGTAAGAAGTGTTATGACTTCGTATGGCGATGGCGTTTATAAATCTACCGATGCAGGAAGGACATGGAAAAAAATTGGCTTAGATAAAACACGGCATATCTCCGGAATAGTGATAAATCCAAATAATCCTGACATTGTGTTTGTAGCCGCACAAGGTGCATTATATGGCCCTTCTAAAGAACGCGGAGTTTATAAATCTTCAGATGGTGGTAAAACCTGGAAAAAGGTTTTGTTTGTAAATGATTCGACAGGTAGCGCTGATATATCTATGGATATGAATGATCCCGAAGTGCTTTACACGGCTATGTGGCATATCCAGCGTAAGCCCTGGAAAATTATAAGTGGTGGTAACGGTAGCGACCTGTATAAATCTATAGATGGTGGTAACACCTGGTTTAAAATCTTTAAAGGACTTCCAAAGAAAAAAGGTAAAATGGCCATTGCGGTTTCTCGCTCTAATTCCGAGAAGGTGTATGCGTTAGTAGAAAGTGGTGACGACCATGGTGGTTTGTTCGTGTCTGATAATTCAGGTAAAAACTGGCATAAGGTAAGTGGTGATAACAGGCTGACGCAACGGGCCTGGTATTATATCAAAGTTTTTGCCGATCCCAATAATGAAAATACGGTTTATGTATTAAGTGCGTCTGCCCTGCGATCAATTGATGGCGGAAAAACCTGGAAGGTATTGAAAGGTACCCATGGTGATTTTCATGGCCTTTGGATTAATCCCAAAAATTCAAAAAATATGGTAATAGCCAATGATGGCGGCGCTGCTATTTCGTTTAATTATGGAAAAACATGGTCAACACAAGCTAATATGCCAACGGGTCAGTTTTACAGAGTTAATGCCGATAATTTATTTCCATATAATTTATATGGCGGGCAGCAGGATAATACTTCAGTCAGAATTGCAAGCCTTTCGCTCGGCAGAAGGTCAATTACACAACAAGACTGGACGTATTCGGCTGGTGGCGAAAGCGCCTTCCTTGCGTTTAATCCGGACAATCCAAGATATGTGATGGGCGGAAGTTACCTTGGTACTATTGAAGTCTTAGATATGAAATCAAAGGCAAGTACAAAGATAATGGAAGCACCTATTGAGTATATTGGCAAAGACGCCAGAAATATGAAATACCTTTTTGACTGGAACGCTCCTGTCATCCGGTCTCAACACGAACCAAATATCTATTATCATGGTGCTCAGGTTGTGTTTAGAACAAAAGATATGGGAAAAACCTGGCAAAAAATTTCACCCGACCTGACGCGCAATCTTAACAACAGACAGGGTAATGGCGGTGGTCCCTATACCCACGAGGCAGTAGGGGGAGAAAATTATGGTACTTTAAGTTATATAAAAGAATCCCCCAGCCAAAAGGGTGAATTTTGGACGGGTAGTAATGATGGGCTCGTTTATTTAACGAGAGATGACGGCGTACATTGGAAAAATGTAACACCCAAAGGATTAAAGCAATGTTTGGTTAATGCTATTGAAGTTTCGCCATACGACCCGGCAACAGCCTATATTGCAACAACGAGATACAAGTTTAATGATTTTACGCCAGCCATTTATAAAACCACTAACTATGGTAAGAGTTGGACTAATATTAGTTCCGGGATCCCTTATGGTGCCTTTACACGTGTTGTCAGAGAAGATCCTATAAGAAAAAATTTGTTATATGCCGGTACAGAACTCGGTATATATATATCATGGAATGGTGGCAAAACATGGCAGCCTTTTCAATTAAATTTACCTGTAACACCCATTACAGACCTGATGGTTCATGATGGTAATTTATTAGTGTCAACCGCTGGCAGAGCTTTTTGGATATTAGATGACCTTTCCGTTTTAGAGCAATACCATCCTCATCATAAGGAGAAAACTAAAATTTATAAACCGGCACCTGCCATCTACGGGTCATGGGGAAGTCCGCTAAATGGTAATTCTGATAAATTTAAAGGAACAAATCCATTTGCAGGTGTTAATCCTGCAAATGGTGTTGTCTTTTATTATGAACTTCCAAAAATAGTCGATTCTATTACAGTTACATTACAAATAAGAAATGATAAAGGAACTTTAATACGTTCGTTCAGTTCAATGAAGGATAAGGCATATAAGAAATGGGCCGGAGGGCCTCCACCTACGCCAATCCTATCTAAAAAAGAAGGTTTGAACCGGTTTGTTTGGGATATGCGATACCCCATAATGCCTGGTATTCCGAATGTCTATTATGGAGGGAGTTTTAAAGGCCATATGGCATCTCCCGGGACTTATGAAGCACAGTTAAAAGTCGGGAATAGTATATTTACTACCAATGTATTGATCAAAAAAAATCCACTTTACGGAATCAAAGAAAATCAATATAAAAGCTATGATGCTTTTATGAGAGGTTTGGAACAACCGCTTACGGAAATGTATCATAAAATCAGTACTCTTAAAAAAGCTCAAGACCAGATTAAAAAAATAATTTTAATTTTAAAGAAGAAGAAGGGACATGAGGCTTTAATTAAAGCCGGTAATGCATTAATTGCACAACTTGTCGCTTGGGATCAGGCTATGGTTCAACGTAAAATTAAGGCCTATGATGATGTTGAAGCTTTCCCCGGTAAGTTTACATCACAATATAAGTTTTTAATAAATCAAACCGAAAGCAGCCTCCCTCGTGTGAATAAGTCCTCAATAGATAGAAAGGCTGTTCTTGATTTGCGTTGGGAGAAATTAAATGCCAGGGCCAATAGACTCATTAATTCGGCTATCCCGGAATTTAATAAGCAATTGTGGCAGGCCGGTATCGGGGCGATAAAGATGGAATGAGATATTTAAAAAATATTTTATGTTTAAGATTAACTCATTCATCTTACGCGAAAAAGGAAATTTTAATATACTAAAACAATGAATATTGACAAGTCTGAACCAGCTGACTTGCACATAGATTATCTACTGGTGTCAACCGGTTTTACAACTGCTGCCGGTTTATCATCATTCACTGATGAACCAGTCAGTGATGATAGAACTACACAAATATCTAAAGGTGAACTATTTAATTCAGCTCACCTGCGGAAGGTTTCCGGGTCACTGCCAGGGAGGGATGAAACTGACGACAAATGTTTGTCAATAGATGATTCCATACCGGAAAAGCCATATGCAGATGAAAACA
>CAYLSW010000079.1:0-8695 GCA_964386145.1 uncultured Lentimicrobiaceae bacterium
AGAAATATCCTTCTCTCTTCTTCTGTTCCATGCTGGCTTCCTGGTCGAAGTCGATGACACGGGTAGTGCGTTCCGACACGGTAACGGTCATCATCTCTTCCACTATCTTTTCGATGGTATCGGCTTCCGACTCGATGGCTCCGGTGAGGGGATAGCAACCCAGCGTACGGAAACGTACCATTTTCATTTCTATTTTTTTCCGCAATTCTTCCGGCATTCGGTCGTCATCTGCCATAATCAGGTTTCCGTCTATATTCACTACGGGCCGCTCTTTGGCAAAATAGAGGGGGACGATGGGAATATTTTCCAGCCGGATATACTGCCAGATGTCCAGTTCTGTCCAGTTGGAGATGGGAAATACGCGAATGGACTCCCCTTTGTGCACTTTGGCATTATAGATATCCCAAAGTTCGGGACGCTGGTTCTTGGGGTCCCACTGATGATATCTGTCACGGAAAGAGTAGATCCGTTCTTTGGCTCTTGATTTTTCCTCATCGCGGCGGGCACCGCCAAAAGCCGCGTCAAACTTGTATTTGTCAAGTCCCTGCAACAGCGCCTGCGTCTTCATCACGTCTGTATGCACTTTGGAGCCGTGCGTAAAAGGCCCAATGCCGGCTTCATAACCTGCTTTGTTGTAGTAAACTATCAAATTCCAGCCTTTTTCTTTGGTATATTTCTCCCGGAATTCAATCATTTCCCGGAATTTCCATTTAGTATCGACATGCATGAGTGGAAAAGGCACTTTGCCGGGATAAAAAGCTTTTTCGGCCAGACGTGCCATTACCGATGAGTCTTTGCCGATGGAATAGAGCATCACCGGATTTTCAAATTCGGCAGCTACCTCCCGGATAATATGGATGGATTCAGCTTCTAACTCACGCAGGTTATTGATAGAATATGTTTGCATAGTCAAGGTTTCAAAAAGACAAAAATACAACTTCTTTCAGAAATATTCTAAAGCAAACCTGATTCATATAAAGAGCGTATAATCAGTGCTATGCCAAAGATAACCAGAATAATTCCAGCGATTTTATTAATAAGCCGCAAGAACTTATCAGTAATATATCCTTTAATTTTTGTAGCAAGCCAGACTTTGGTTACATCGGAAGAAAAAACCACAGCGAGTGTTCCTGCAAAGAAAAGAATAATATCAGAAGTGGTATCCATAAACGGGGCTGCCACACCGAGAACGATAGTAGGCCAGAAAAGCCAGACAAACGGATTGGCAATGTTGAGCAGGAAACCTTTGACAAGATATGTAACGGCATGCGGTTCGCTGATGTTGACAACCTCATCGTTGCCGTTCACCACTATTTTGTGCCTGTAAGTTAACATGCCGAAGATCATAAGGACGATACCCCCGGCAATACCAAACAGCTGATGCTTGTGCATATTTTCCATGACAGCGCGTGCAGCGACAATGGAAATGGAAACAACGGTCAAATCGTTGAGAAAAACTCCGATGGCAAGGATAAATCCTTTGGAAAAACCACGGTGTATACCAGTTTGTACTAAGGCAAAAAATGCAGGCCCGAAACCAAAGAACAGTGCCAGTGTCAGTCCGAGAAGCATACCTTCAAATAACGGATGCATAGTTTACAGATATTGACGTTCTTTTAAAAATTGTTCCCATTCTGAGATGCGTTTATTTTTCAAAACGCGGGGAAACTTGTTGGCGCTGCCCGTTTTTCCTTTCATTTCCATATATTCCAGAAAAGCTTTTGGAGGCAAAACATGAACAAAAACTTCACGAACGGCTTCTAACCGTTCCACACGATAGTCGTCATTAAGATTTTTTAGATAGTGGTCTATCTTTTGTGCCAATATTTTCGGGTCAAGGGATGATCGGGTTCCGAGGTACCATTTATGGGCGAACAAGCCCTGGTAACGGAAAGCCAAAACGGTAAATTCATTAATTTCTATGTTCAGTTCTTCCTGCAACAATTCGATAGCACGGTTCATGTTTTCCTGTGAGAGGTGTTCACCACAAATACTCAGAAAATGCTTTGTACGCCCGGTAATTTGAATTTCTGCGTAATCTTTGTTGATAAATTTAATCGTATCCCCCAGCAAATAACGCCAGGCACCCGCATTAGTACTCAGGAGCAGGGCATAATCAACACCGTTTTCCACATCGGCAATGGTATGTGATTCAACGGTTTCTTTGATATTTCCTTCCTGGTCGAAGTTGTCATCGTTAAAAGGAACAAATTCAAAAAATATCCCGTTGTCCGTTTGCATATCCATCCCGGCCTCCACGCGATTTTGAAAACCAATATAGCCTTCGGAAGCAAGGTACGACTCATTGTACATAACTTCTTTTGCAAACAGCTTTTCAAAACTTTTCACATAAGGTTTAAAAAAAACCCCACTGTGCACATAAACCCCAAGGTTCGGCCAGATATCATGAATGGTTTCCACCTTATGTTCTTCAATAATACGCTCAAGGAGAATTTGTATCCAGGCCGGTACGCCAACCACAATGCCGATATCCCAGTCCGGAGCTTTTTTAACCATTTCCCGGAGTTTGGTATCCCAGTCGGCAGTGCGCGATATACGTTTTCCAGGCTTGTAAAAATGCTGAAACCAAAACGGAATACTTGCTGCCGTGATCCCCGACAGGTCACCTTCGTAATAGGTCCCGTTATATTGCAGGTGGGTGCTGCCGCCAATCATTAACATCCCTTTTTCGTAAAAATCAAGGGGGAAATTATAGCGTACCATGGAGACGATCTGCCGGAGACTGGCACGTTTGATGCTGCGTAGCATATCGCCCGTTACGGGAATGTATTTGCTCGATGCTTCCGATGTCCCCGAACTCAGTGCAAAATACTTTACTTTGCCGGGCCAGGTTACATAAGACTCACCGTTGAGCGAACGATACCACCAGTATTTATACATTTTAGAGTAATTAAAGACGGGAACGCTTTCGCGAAAAGCATCCGCCACGTTAGCGGAAGTGAGTATTTTTGAGAACTTGTAGTGCTCGCCAAAAGCAGTAAACTGTGCCTTTCGCAACAACTTCACCAGTTGGCCTTTTTGTGCTTTCTCAGGGTTTATCCATTGCTTTTTTAACTCAACAGGTTTGTTCCTAATTATATAGGCTCTTCGAATCAGACTTCCTAACAGGGGCATAAACGTTATGTTTTGTACCGCGCAAAGATAGCAATAATCATCATCTGTTATTTTCAGGAATTTTCCGGTTTTTATTATTTTTGCCCCCATGGAAAAGAAAGAGATTGTTTTAAGCGGAATAAGACCCACAGGCCATTTGCACCTTGGCAATTATTTCGGAGCGGTGAAGAATTTTGTAAAAATGCAGGAGACTAACGAATGTTATTTTTTCATTGCCGACTATCATTCGCTCACCACGCATCCGCATCCAGAGAACCTGCAGGGGAATGTGCGGCAGGTGCTTATCGAATACCTTGCCGCCGGCCTTGACCCGGAAAAAGCCACACTCTATCTGCAAAGCGACATCCCGGAAACTGCCGAACTTTATCTTTTTCTGAATATGAACACTTATCTAGGAGAGCTGGAAAGGGTAACTACTTTTAAAGAAAAAGCCCGTAAGCAACCCAATAATGTGAACGCCGGTCTTCTCACTTACCCGACCCTTATGGCCGCTGACATCATTATTCAGAAAGCACACAAGGTTCCTGTTGGCAAAGACCAGGAGCAAAATCTGGAGATGACCCGCACGTTTGCCCGCCGTTTTAATAACCTGTATGGCGTGGACTTTTTCCCCATCCCCACAGCTTACAATTTTGGCGAGGCGCTGGTGAAAATTCCCGGACTGGATGGCTCCGGAAAAATGGGGAAATCAGAAGGCGAAGGCAACGCCATTTTCCTGAACGATGACCCGAAGGTGATTCGTAAAAAAATTATGCGGGCCGTCACCGACAGTGGTCCAACGGAGATGAACCAGACAAAACCCGATCCCATCGAAAATCTTTTCACTTTGCTGAAAGTAGTCTCCAAACCCGATGTGGCAGAATACTTTGATGTGCAGTACAATGAATGCACTATTCGTTACGGCGACCTGAAAAAACAGCTGGCAGAAGATGTGATTGCTTTTACCTCTCCTTTTAGCGAAAGGATTAAGGAGCTTTCCTCTGACGATGATTATATCCTGAAAGTGATGAACATGGGTGCTGAAAAAGCTCGTGCTAATGCTCAAAAAACCATGCGTGAAGTGCGTGAGGTTATTGGTTTCCGAAAAATTTATTAAACAACTTCGATATGAGCATTGATTTGTGAATGGAGGATGGAGGAAGACAAAAACGAATTGAAACCCTCAAAACGTTCATCAATGTTCATCCTCCTGTAGGGCAAAAAAAGAAACCCCGGTGTTATACCAGGGTTTTTTATTTTACAGATCAGCACTTTGGGTAACAAGCTGGCGGTCGATTTTCTTGAAAAGGCCCTGCAAAACTTTTCCCGGACCAACTTCCACGACTTCGGTGACACCATCGGCCAGCATATTTTGCATGATTTGTGTCCAGCGTACCGGTGAGGTAAGTTGTGAAATCAGGTTAGTTTTAATAATTTCAGGTTCGGTTACCGGCTGTCCGGTAACATTCTGGTAAACAGGACAGATTCCCTGCTGAAAAGGGGTGCTGTTGATGGCGTCTGCCAGTTCGATGCGGGCCGGCTCCATAAGCGGAGAGTGAAAAGCACCACCTACTTTCAGCATGAGTGCCCTTTTGGCGCCGGCTTCCTTACATTTTCGTATAGCCTGTTCCACCCCGCTTAGGCTGCCTGATATCACCAGCTGCCCCGGACTATTGTAGTTAGCCGGAACCACCACATCCTGAATACTCTTACAGATATTTTCCACCTCTTCGTCTTCCAGTCCGAGGATAGCAGCCATGGTAGATGGTTCTGCTTCGCAAGCTTTTTGCATGGCATCGGCACGTTTTGCAACGAGTTTTAAACCATCTTCAAAAGTCAGTGTGCCGTTAGCCACCAAGGCGGAAAACTCACCGAGTGAATGGCCGGCAACCATGTCGGGTTTAAACTCATCGTTCATAGTTTTTGCCAAAATGACAGAATGAAGAAAGATGGCCGGCTGGGTAACGTTAGTTTGTTTCAAATTTTCTTCTGTACCGGCAAACATCAATTCTGTAATATTAAATTTCAGAATATGGTTTGCCTTATGAAACAGTTCTTTGGCTTTCGAAGAGTTGTCGTACAACTCTTTCCCCATGCCGACATATTGGGCGCCCTGCCCCGGAAAAACATAAGCTATCATATAATTTCTTTAAAAATAAAGTTTAACGGCGGTTGCCGAAAAAACGCAGCAAAAATAGAAATAAATTGATAAAATCAAGATAAAGGGTAAGCGCACCCATAATAGTCATTTTTCGTGTTCCTTCAGCGCCTTCCACCATGCCGGCACCAATTCTTTTTAGTTTCTGTACGTCATACGCAGTCAAACCGGTAAAAATCAGTACGCCAAGAAAGCTGATGATGTAACTCATTCCGCTACTGTGCATAAACATGTTCACCAGCATAGCAATAATCAAGCCAACCACGGCCATGATCATAATGCTGCCGAATTTGGTCAGGTCGGTCTTGGTGGTATATCCCAAAACCGCCATGACTCCGAACATGCCGGCAGTTACCATAAAAGTGGTAGCAATGGAAGCCCCGGTATATGCCAGAAAGACAAAGCTCAGGCTCATACCCATGAGAATTGCGTAAACCACATACAACAAAGCCAGTTTTGATGCCGACATTCTGTTAAATCTTGCTGACATCCATATTACAAATCCCAGAGGTGCTAACAAAACCACCCAGCCCAAAACTGTCATGCTACCCTTGGCGGTGTATAACATCGCGATGAGCTGTGGGCTTGAAGCAAAAAGCCATGAGGTGATAGCCGTTATTCCCAAAGCCAGAAACATCCACCCGAATACTCCGGCAAGATACGTTTTTGCCACCGGCACTGCAACAGGTTTGTTGCCGACTAGACCATATCCAAATTGATTAGTATTCATTTTTTAATGTTTTTGAATTCAACAATAAATTAAGATAAACGAGAGGAAATCAGATGGATGAACTCCTCACGCGTCTCTTTTCTTTCAAAAGCTCCCGTAAAATCGGAAGTGGTGGTGACAGAATTTTGTTTCTGCACACCCCGCATAGCCATACACAAATGTCGTGCCTCAATGACCACCGCCACACCCAAAGGGTTCAATGTTTCCTGAATAGCTGTTTTAATCTGAGTGGTCAGCCGTTCCTGAACCTGTAGCCGGCGTGCATAGGCTTCTACCACGCGGGCAATTTTGCTCAGGCCGGTAATATAATTGTTGGGGATGTAAGCCACATGTGCTTTTCCGATGAAAGGAATCATGTGATGCTCACACAGTGAAAAAATGTCAATATCTTTTACAATGACCATTTGTTTGTAATCTTCCCTGAACCGGGCCGACAGCAGTATCTCCTTTGGGTCGTGATCGTACCCCTGTGTAAGAAACAGCATTGACTTTGCCACGCGTTGGGGCGTTTTGAGCAGTCCTTCGCGGGTGACATCTTCCCCGATAAGTTTTAAAATCTCTGCGTAGTGATATTTTAATTTTTCCAGTTTCTCCGGGGCGTACATTTCAATTCTTTCGTAATCAAGCATTGCTTTCGGTTTATCCATTTTATTTTGGCTCAAATTATTATTTTTTTGATTATCCGAAATATTCAACGAAATTATTTTCGGATTCGTAAATTTTCACACAATGGAGTGTAACGCCAAGGCTGGAAATATCTTTTTCTAATTGTTTCCATATACCGATGGTCAGGTTTTCGGTTGATGCTATTTTGTTTTTCATAAAATCCACTTCTATATTGATATTTTTGTGATCGATTTTCTCAATAACTTTTTCCCGGATAATTTTACTCAGCGCTTTCAGGTTGATTAGAAATCCGGTTTCCTGATTTATCTCTCCTTTAATGGTAACAAACAGTTCGTAATTGTGTCCATGCCAATTTGGATTGGAGCATTTACCAAAAATTTTCAGGTTCTTCTCATCACTGTATTCCGCTTTGAAAAGGCGATGGGCAGCATTAAACCGTTCTCTTCTTGTAATGTAAATCATAGCATAAGCTGAAAAGCAAAGATAAGGTTTATCGGGTAGTTAAAGGGTTAAAATATCTAAAAACTTGTTTGTGGCAGTTATCTATCCGATTTTAGCGTTTGATTCTCCGGGTAAGTTCGGTGGCAAAGACAAAATCGTTCAACTCTTTATTTTTTGTTTTTAAAATCGTCTCTTTAGTTCCTTCCCAGCATAGTTTTCCCTCGCTGATGAAGCAGATTTTCTCCCCAATCTGGAGTACCGAATTCATATCGTGGGTATTGATGACAGTGGTCATATTAAATTTTTTGGTCAGACTCGACAATAGTCCATCAATTCGTTCTGCTGTTTTGGGATCAAGCCCCGAGTTTGGTTCGTCTGCAAACAGATATTTGGGCATCAGAGAAATAGCCCTCGCAATGGCCACACGTTTTACCATTCCGCCACTCAGCTCGGCAGGATATTTGTTGTTGGTACCGGTGAGGTTAACATTTTCGAGAACAAAGTTTACCCGATCTTTTTTTTCTTGCAGACTCATATCGCTAAACATATTGAGTGGAAACATGATATTTTCCTCAACCGATAGCGAATCGAACAACGCGCCACCCTGAAATAGGACTCCCATCTCCTTACGGATATTTTTTCTTTTTTTATCGGGAATATTGGAAAAGCGCCGGCCATGAAAATCTACTTCCCCGCCATCCACATCATACAGACCTATGCAGCATTTCATCAAGACGGTTTTTCCGGAGCCGCTTTGCCCAATAATCAGGTTGGTTTTTCCCTCCTCGAAGGTTGTGCTTACATTATCCACAATTAACTGCTCTCCAAAGCTTTTTGATATGTTTTTGACTTCAATCATGTGAGCAGTAGTTGGGTAAGAATCAAATCGGAGAAAATAATCAGTATACTGCTTACCACAATGGCTTCAGTACTGGCCTGCCCCACTTCCACGGAACCTCCTTTTACCGTATAACCTTTGTAAGCGGAAACGGAGGTGATGATAAAAGCAAAAACAACGGTTTTTATCATGGCATAAGTCAGGGTAAACGGGTCGAACCACGAACGGATACCGAAAATATAATCCGTTGAGGGAATTAATCCTGTGACGGATCCCATGATCCACCCTCCTAAGAGACCAAGAAAAATGGAAAAAACTATCAGGACCGGAAAATAGAGCATGGCAGCAACTATCTTGGGTAATATCAGATAATTAGGTGGGTTAACGCCCATTACCTGCAATGCATCGATCTGTTCTGTTATGCGCATGGTACCAATTTCTGAAGCAATGCGAGACCCCACTTTTCCGGCCAGTATCAGGCAGATGATGGTGGGAGAAATCTCCAATACCAGCATTTGCCGCGTGGAGAAACCGATAATTGATTTTGCAATAAACGGCGAGTCAATATTATAAGCCATTTGGATGGCAATGATGGCACCGATAAACAGAGAAATGATAGAAATAATGCTGATAGAATCAACTCCGAGTCGTTTGAAATCATACAATAACTGGCGTCGGAACACAAAGCCTTTATCCGGTCTTTTGAAGGCCTGAAACACTATGATAACATATTCGCCTATCTGATACAGTATTTTCATAATGAGTGGCTAAATTACAGAATTTTGAT
>CAYLSW010000080.1:0-8632 GCA_964386145.1 uncultured Lentimicrobiaceae bacterium
ACCTGGTGAAAGATGCAGTGGGCACGGGCAGAAATAGCTTCGTTGCGAAACACACGACCGGGAGAGATAGTACGGATGGGCGGTTGTGTTTTTTCCATCACCCTCACCTGCACCGACGAAGTGTGCGTACGCAAGGCGAGGTCGGGATCTTTTTCAATGAAAAAAGTATCCTGCATATCACGGGCAGGGTGGTCTTCGGGGAAGTTCAGTGCCGTGAAGTTGTGAAAGTCGTCTTCAATTTCGGGCCCTTCAGATACCGTAAATCCGATTCTGGAAAAGACAGCTATAATTTCGTTCCGTACAATGGAAAGCGGATGCCGCGTGCCAAGCGGAGCTGAAGCAGGGAGGCTCAGATCAATATCTATACTTTGCGAACCCGGCTGTTCGTCCATTTTATCTTTGAGGGAGACAATTTTATTCCGAACGGCTTGTTTCAGTGTGTTGATCCGTTGACCGATCTCCCGGCGCTCTTCTGGTGCCACAGATTTAAAGTCCTCAAACAGCGCTGGAACCGCTCCCTTTTTGCTTAAAAATTTTATTCTAAAAGCTTCAAGTTGTTCCGGATTTTCAGCCGAAAATTCTTCTACCTCTTTCAGAAGGTTGTTTATTTTAATCCTCATTCTTGTATTGCTCGGGTTTATTTTACAATTTCAATGGTCATGGTTATCGGTTCTACCGGTTTGTTATGGGCATCGGTTTTGACGGAAGCGATTTTATTGAGCACATCAAAACCCGAAAGCAATTCACCAAAAACCGTGTATCCACCATCCAGATGTGGTGTGCCGCCAATGGTCTTGTACGTTTCCCTTTCCTCTTTTGTGAAGACGTGTCCGGTACTTGCCGAAACGGCATCGAGATATTGATCATCCACCACCTGACCCTGTACAATGTAAAACTGCGAGCCACTGGAACGCTTCTCAGGGTTCACGTTATCACCCATTCGCGCAGCAGCTAACGCCCCTTTTTTGTGAAAATGGTTGGGCAGGATTTCAGCCGGAAGGGTGTAGCCGGGATCAGTGCGGCCATCCTTGTTTCCACCTCCCTGAATCATAAAATCCTTAATGACGCGGTGAAAAGTGGAGCCGTTGTACCATCCCTCTTTAATCAGTTTGATAAAATTATCGCGATACTTTGGTGTATCGTTATACAAAACCGCCATCATATCTCCGAATTTTGTATGAATAACAATGATAGTTTCAGGTTTATTTTTCTGTGCCATAAGTGATAAGCTTAAAAAAAGTCCAAAGATGAAGATGAATTTTTTCATTTGTAAAAGGTTTGCATTCATGTGGCAAAATTAGGAAAAAGAAAGATACGCAAAATAACAAGGTAAACCGACGGAAAAACTACTACTGTTCTTTACGCGCTTTCAGAAAACATCGGCGGCAAAGCGGTTCGTAAATATCCGTTTCGCCCAGCACTACCAGCTTGTCATCTTTTACGGTTCGATGCGAATAGTTGGCCAGGTTGCCGCAACGGATACAGATTGCGTGTACCTTAGTAACATACTCGGCAGTGGCCATCAGTTTGGGAATCGGCCCGAACGGATGGCCAAGATAATCCATGTCAAGACCGGCCACAACCACACGTTTACCGTTTCTGGCCAACTCATTGCAGACCGAAACCAGTTCTTCGCTAAAAAACTGTGCCTCATCAATGCCTACAACTTCAAAATCCTGAGCATAAAACAAAATCTGAGTAGCATTTTCTACCGGAGTGGACGAAACTGCTTTGGCATCATGCGAGACCACTTCGGCTTTATCGTAACGAATATCAACCGCCGGTTTAAAAATCTCCACTTTCTGCCTGGCAATTCGTGCGCGATTCAGACGGCGAATAAGCTCTTCGGTCTTTCCGGAGAACATGGAACCGCATATTACTTCTATCCAACCGGTACGCACCAAATTGTTTCTGTCTTTTTCGAGAAACATGAATAAATGTTAATTTTCTTACTATTTTTGAAAGGACAAATTTAACCAAATCCGTTTAGTAATTGTCGGCGATAATGCACAAGTTTTTTGTTTTTTTCGGGGTCATTGTTTCGGCAATAATGCTTCAGGTTCCAAACAGATAAAAAGTACATCATGGATAAAGTATCATTATTAAATCAGATTAAAACCGCCTTGAAGGATCTGCTGAGCCAAACACAACAGCTGGAAAAAGGAGAGTACCCCCTGCATCAAATCGACAAAGACCTAATGTTAGAAAAGACCCGGACGTTGTATGAGCAAATGATGGCGCTGGAGAATGACCACCAGAAAAAAAAAGTACCCAATCCGGTACGGAAAGAAGACATTCCGGTTATAAACAAAATAATTGGAACGGCTGTAAATAAGGAATTTGTAGATACTGAAATGCAGTCTGGCGAGAGTCAGATTATACCTGAAGCCAAACCGGAAGAAACGGCTTCTGACCCAGATGAGAAACCGGAAACAAAAAATATCCCGGTAACGGAAGAAAAGTCGGAAGAAACAATGGTTGAAGAAAAACCGGCTGAGGAAAAAACAGAGAAGCCTGTCGAAACACCCAAAACAACACTAAATCTTTTCTCGGAAGCTCCACCGGAAACACTGGGTGACATGCTTATCCCACCGGAAAAACCTGTAGTGGCTGACAGCCTGCAAATGAGCCGTATCAATGATTTACGGGAAGCTATCGGCATCAATGACAAATTTTTGTTTATTAATGAGCTTTTCAACGGCGACCTGGAGCGCTACAATAAGGTCATTGATGAACTGAACGGCTTTTCAGGACTCTCCGGAGCGCAGACATATCTCACCGAACTACAGGTACAGTATCAATGGACAGAAAATGGTTCGGCATACCAAAAACTAAATGTTTTACTGGTAAGAAAATTTGCCTGAAGACCTTACGGACATGGCCAAACTTTATCTCGTACCCACACCTATCGGCAACCTTGAAGACATCACCCTGCGTGCGCTTCGTATTTTGAAAGAAGTCTCGCTGATTCTTGCCGAAGACACACGTACCACCGGGAAATTACTAAAACACTACGAGATACATAATCGGCTACAAGCGTATCACATCCACAACGAGCATAAGGCACTGGAAAATATCATACAACGGCTGTCTGATGGAGAAGAGATGGCGCTGGTGAGCGATGCCGGGACGCCTTCGATTTCCGATCCTGGTTTCTTGCTGGTACGCGAATGCGTGAAAAACGGTATTCCGGTGGAAACACTGCCAGGACCCACAGCTTTTGTTCCGGCGCTGGTCAATTCGGGTTTTCCGTCCGACCGCTTCTTTTTTGAAGGTTTTCTTCCACACAAGAAAGGTCGCCAGACCCGACTGAAAGAACTTGCTCTATCGCCGCACACCCTTATTATTTACGAATCGCCACACCGGCTGATGAAAACACTGGTGCAGCTTATTGAGTTTCTTGGCCCGGAACGTCCTGTTTCCGTTTCCCGCGAACTGACTAAAATCCACGAAGAAACCATCCGCGGCACCTTGGCCGAAGTCAGTCTGTTTTTTAAGGATAAAGGCGTGAAAGGGGAGATTGTGATAGTGGTAGGACAAATGGGGGATTTGTAAACAACAGGTACTCATCGATTATTGTTATGCGTCATGCTAAAGAAGTGAATATTACATCACACGGAATAAATCAGGACATCTTCATTTTTTAAAAGCTGGGTCTTCAATGTCCATAAATTCTTTAAATCAGCTGAATGTTTCTATTCTCTTGAATTGGCACGTCAGTTCGCACCATACGGGCATTATTTCAGAAGGGTGTTGATTCGGATTGTACTTTCTGTTTAAAAGTATCGAAGTCCATAAATTCGGTATTTCCACAAATAGGACAGGAGTAACTATATGTTGCTTTCATCGGTACCACCGGGAGAAAGAAAAGGCTGATGTACTGCTGCTGCTTTCGCAAAATCCAGAGGCTGTCGTTGTTGCAATGAGAACAATGTTTCACCGTGGTGCAACGATATTGCTGGGTTTTGGGATGAGAGCCTACAATGAAAATCATGGGATAAAGATAGAGAAATCTTCTAAAAATCGTATCATGGTTGTTGATAAGTAATTTCTTAATTTTGCTCGAAACTAAAAAGCGATGAACAGACTTTATCCATTAAAATTTCAACCCGTTTTCAAAGACAAACTTTGGGGTGGGCATAAGATAAAAGAGGTGCTTGGGATGGATTATGGCAACTTGCCCAACTGTGGTGAAGCCTGGGTGGTTTCAGGTGTGGCAGGCAATCCCACGCTGGTGTCAAACGGTTTTCTGGCAGGCAACGAGCTGAATGAGCTGGTGAGTATTTACATGGGCGATTTGGTTGGTGATGTGGTGTTTGATAAATTCGGCGACGAGTTTCCGCTTCTCATAAAATATATCGATGCCAACGACTGGTTATCCATTCAGGTGCATCCGAATGATGCACTGGCCGCCAAACGTAAAATCGGACGGGGAAAGACTGAAATGTGGTATATCATGGAAGCCGAAAAGGAGGCAGAACTCATCAGCGGCTTCAGCAAAAATGTGGACAAAGAAACTTTTCATAAATACCTGGATGAAGGTAGGTTGAAAGAAATTCTCAATTTTGAAAAAGCAAGAAAAGGAGGCGTGTTTTTCATTCCTGCGGGTCGTGTTCATGCCCTCGGCCCTGGTATTTTGCTGGCTGAAATTCAGCAGACCTCCGACACTACTTATCGCATTTACGACTGGGACCGTATTGATGCCAGCGGGATGAAACGTGAACTGCATCTCAAAGAGGCTATGGATGCCATCGATTTTGAGATGGCTGAAGGGTACAAAACCACATACAAGCCAGAAAGAAATAAAACCGTTTCGCTGGTGCAATGTCCTCAGTTTACAACAAACCTTTTAGAATACGACCGTCCTATCGCCAAGAATTTTGAAGAACTTGATTCTTTTATCATATACATGGGCGTAGAAGGCAATTCGCTCCTGAAATGGGAAGGCGGCGAAGAAGAAATCGTGCCGGGTGAAGCTGTGGTGATTCCCAATATCATTCACAACATCGAACTAAAGCCAACAGGCACGGCCAAACTGCTGGAGATTTATTTGGTTTAGGATTAAAAATTTATACATGTGAAATGTTTTCAGACAGATAAAAAAGAAAGTTTCTTGTCAAGAACAAAGCGCTTTGGCTTTAATCTTTTTCCTGCTTACCATTGTTCAGGTGGAAAAGTCAGATTTATCTCCGACGACTGGAAAGAAATCCACGTATCTGTCAAATTGACCTGGAGAACAAGGAATTATGTGGGAACAGTTTTCGGAGGCAGCTCCTATTCTGCTATAGACCCTATGTTTATGATTCAGCTGATACAAATTCTTGGCTCCGATTATGTGGTTTGGGACAAAGAAGCCACAATAAAATTTATCCGCCCGATAACCCATCAGGTCTGTGCCCGCTTTCTGATTACCGATAAGCTAATTGCCGAAATAAAAGAAACCGTGGCAAAGCAAAAAGAGATGACACTGGAATTGCCTTCTTATTTTGAAGACAAAGCCGGCAAAAAGTATGTGCAAGTGGATAAAAAGCTTTACATCGCTGACAAAGTTTTTTACCGGGAGAAACGGAAACGGAAGCTGGTCAAGCTGAAGTCCAAGCCCTAAAAAAACAGCATCAAATTTTAATCTTTCATCCACTCGAAGAGCCTGTAGTGTTCTCCATCCATACCCAGCTTGTGGTAAACATCAATGGCACGCCGGTTGGTTTTGTCCACGTAAAGACGTATGCCGGCAACTTCCCTGTCGTTACTGGCCCATTTTTTAATATGAGCATACATATTTTTGAAAACACCCTGTTCCCGGTATTCGGGCAGTACGTAAACCGACTGAATCCATAAGACCCACTTGTTGCGCCAATCGCTCCATTCAAATGTAACGAGCAGTGAGGCCACCACCTTTCCCTCCTCTTCAGCAATAAAATATTTGCCCTTCTCCGGGTCGCGCAACACGTGCATAACCCCCTCGTTAAGTATCTCTTTTTCCAAAACAAGGCCTTCCGTTTCATCAGCCATTTTTATTTGAAAATCAGCAATTATTTCCCTGCTTTCTTCTGAGGCCATCCTAATTTGTACCATGATTTTTAATAATTTTGAAAAATAATTATTCAAAGATAAAATTATCTTTCAAACTAATGAGCGATCCAATAAAACATGAGTGTGGAATTGCCCTCGTAAGGCTGTTGAAACCATTGGAATATTATCAGGGAAAATACGGGAGCACCTTTTACGGACTACAAAAGTTGCATCTGTTGATGCAAAAACAGCACAACCGGGGTCAGGATGGAGCCGGTATGGCTTGTGTAAAATTTGACCTGCCGCCGGGGGAAAAATATATCAACCGTATCCGTTCCAATAGTGCTACGCCTATAAAAACCATTTTCAGCAAAGTGTTTGATGAGCTTGAAACCATCCGACAACAGCATCCAAAACGGCTCGATGATGTGATGTGGCTGAAAAATAATGTAGCTTTTATCGGAGAGCTTTTTCTCGGGCATCTGCGTTACGGCACTTACGGCGGAAACAATGTAAAAAATCTACATCCGCTCAAAAGAGCCAACAACTGGAAAACCAGAAACCTGCTGCTGGCCGGTAATTTCAATATGACGAACAACGATGAGCTGCTGGAACATTTGATCGGACTGGGACAGTATCCGCAAGAAACTTCAGACACCATAACAGTACTGGAAAAAATAGGTCATTTTTTGGATGAAGAAAATGAACGACTTTACCGAAAATTGAAAAAAATCGGGATTTCTAAAAAAGAAGCTACTGACGAAATCATCAACAAGCTTGATCTACTACCCATATTGCGTGAGTCTGCCAAGCGATGGGATGGCGGTTATGTCATCAGCGGATTATTAGGACATGGGGATGCTTTTGTAATGCGTGATCCGGTCGGCATTCGTCCTGCATTTTATTACGCTGATGATGAAATTGTGGTGGCAGCTTCGGAACGGCCTGTCATCCAGACGGCTTTAAATGTTCCGATAGAAGAAATACATGAGTTGGAACCGGCGCATGCATTGATTATCCGGAAAAACGGGAAGTTCATCAACGAGGCTTTTATGGAGCCAATGCCCAAAAGAGCCTGCTCGTTCGAGCGTATTTATTTCTCACGCGGAACCGACAAAGATATTTACCTCGAAAGAAAAATGCTGGGAAAACTACTTGTTAACCCTGTCCTTGAAGCCATCAACTACGACCTGAAAAATACCGTGTTTTCCTATATACCAAATACGGCTTCCGTTGCTTTTCAGGGGTTGGTGGAACAGTTAAATTTATTTACTGACGAACGGATGGAAGAAAAAATCCTTGCAGAGCAGGGAAACCTGACCAAAGAGCGGTTATCGGTCATTTTTTCGGACAGACTGCGTGTCGAAACCATTGCCGTGAAAGATGCCAAGCTACGGACTTTTATCATCACCGATAAACAACGTGACGACCTCGTGGCTCATGTGTATGATGTAACTTACGGCGTAGTTCGCAACCATGTTGATACACTGGTGGTATTAGACGATTCCATTGTGCGCGGAACCACACTCAAACAGAGTATTATCCGTATCCTTGACCGGCTGCATCCTAAAAAGATAATCATCGTTTCTTCGGCACCACAAATTCGTTATCCCGACTGTTACGGCATCGACATGGCCAGGCTGGGCGACTTTGTGGCTTTCCGTGCTACCATCGAACTGCTGAAAGAGCATCACATCGAAAACATCATCAACAAGGTATATGCCAAAGCCAAAGCACAGGAGAGCCTTCCAAAAGAACAGGTTACCAACCCTGTGAAAGAGATTTACAAGCCTTTCACACCGCAGCAGATATCGGATAAAATCGCCCAACTCGTTACCTCTCCGGAAGTGGAAACCGAGGTCGCTGTTATTTACCAAAGCATAGAAAACCTGCACAAAGCCATTCCTCATCACAAAGGCGACTGGTATTTCACGGGCGATTATCCCACACCCGGTGGCAACAAAGTGGTGAACCAGGCTTTTATCAATTACGTGGAAGGAAGAAACGAAAGGGCGTATTGATCAATACTCCGTTAATTTTTCGTTCTCGCCAAGTCACCAAGTCGCAAATGCTTGTTTCTTAATAAGTTACGCTTATTAAGAAACAATTCTATTTATCTGGAGATCCGATTGGTAGAATTTTTTACCGGACTATTGTTCAACAACATTTTCTCTTTTCAATATCTTGTTGTTAATTGATAATTTGATAGTTAACTTTAAACAACTTCATAATATCTCAACAAGCAAAATTATAATTAGACGGGAAAACCTCAAAAGCGGGATATATTTCTTTCAATTAATTTCTTCCGGTAAGCAAATATGTGCTTTAGGTAAATTGACAATAGAATAAGAAAACCATATTGCTACAACAAATAAGCACCGTATTTTAATTTCGGTATGGTCTATTACTGGCGTTTCGTTGTTTTTATAGTTTCTTTTTGTCAGGATTGTTTTATGGTAATATTTAAAAAGTTGAAACGTAAGACTCTCTGTGTTTCATCTCCCCGGCAGGGCTCCCCGATATCGCTTCGCTTATCGGGATAAACTTCTCGCCCTCCCCTTGTTATTGTCTCCCCGGTAGGGCTCGAACCTACGACCCGCTGATTAAGAGTCAGCTGCTC
>CAYLSW010000081.1:0-8629 GCA_964386145.1 uncultured Lentimicrobiaceae bacterium
CCGGCCAAACGTGCCGTAAGTATCAAACCGGTGGAGGCATTAAGAGATGAATAGTGAAAAAAACAAATTTCAAAAAACAAACATCAATCAGCGAATCAACGAATCAACGAATCACGAATTAACGAACAAAATAAATTTAAAAATAGAAACAGTAAATATAATTAAGCATGAAGACGTTTTTTAAAATTCTAATCATTTTTATCATTTTAGCCATTTTCGGATATACCCTTTATTACCTGTGGGATAAATCGAAAGAAGAACCCGTGGTTTACAAAACAGAAACTCCGTTTGTTACCAATATTATAAAAAAGACCGTGGCTACAGGTTCGGTGGTTCCCCGGAAAGAAATTGATATTAAACCGGTGGTTTCGGGAATAATTTCCGCCATTTATGTCCAGGAAGGTCAAATGGTGAAGAAAGGCGACCTGATAGCCAGGATCAAATTGATTCCCAATATGATTAACCTGAACAATGCCGTTTCGCGCGTGGATCAGGCAAAAATAAACCTGATAGAGGCCAAACGTAATTATGACCGTCAGCATGAACTGCTGGTGAAAGGCGTGATTGCCCAATCCGATTTCGATGCCGTGGAAACAAAATACAGCATAGCCCGGGAAGAATTGCAGACAGCGAAAGAAAACCTGCAACTCATCAAAGAGGGACAGATCAAGAAAAAAGGGGCACCTACCAACACACTGGTGCGTTCCACCATTTCGGGAATGGTACTGGATATCCCGGTGGAAATCGGCAACCAGGTCATCGAGGCCAACAACTTTAACGCCGGAACAACCATTGCCACCGTTGCCGATATGAACGACATGATTTTCAAAGGGAAAATTGATGAAACAGAAGTGGGAAAAATCAGGGTGGGAATGCCGTTGATTCTCACCATTGGCGCTATTGACAATGCCCGTTTCGATGCCGTGCTGACAAAAATTGCTCCCAAAGGGGTGGAAGAAAATGGAGCTGTACAGTTTGAGATTCAGGCCGATGTTAAATTGAAAAAGAATGAGTTTATCCGGTCTGGTTACAGCGCCAATGCCGACATTGTTTTGCAACGTGCCGACAGTGTCCTGGCAGTGCCGGAAGGGCTGCTCCTTTTTGAAGGCGATTCGACCACCTACGTGGAAGTGGAAACTGCTCCACAGGTATTTAAAAAGCAGGTGATAAAAACCGGCCTCTCGGATGGCATCAATATCCAGGTACTTTCGGGCCTCAGGAAAAGTACAAAGATAAAAGTGCCGAAATAGACCTCTGCCAGCGTGGTTTTTGCTTCAAATGTAACCAACAGGAGATGGCCGCGCTCAAAGGATGGTTTTATAAAGTGTAATAAAAAAGAAAGGGCTGTTCGTTTCGGGAAAAGAAGTGTCCTAAACCGAACACCCCTTGCTTTCGGTAATTTGGAAAGAGCACACAAAATTCTGCATGTCTGTTTATTTCGTTTTTTGGAACAATTTGTGTACGTTTGTATGGCTTTTATAAATGTCTTACCAATTAAAATAATCATGAAAAAATTTTCCTACTTACTGGCAACCGTTCTCTTTTTTAGTGGTTTTCAGTTAAAAGCGCATGAAGGTATGTGGATTCCCATGCTGCTGCGACAGAATTTTGCTGCAATGCAACGCATGGGGTTGAAACTTACCCCCGAACAAATTTACAGCGTCAACCATTCCAGCCTGAAAGATGCCGTTGCCGGCCTCTCCAACAGTCCCAACCCACAAGGCTTTTTCTGTACCTCCGAAATTGTCTCCGACCAGGGACTGCTGTTTACTAATCACCATTGTGGTTTTGAATCGGTTCAGGAACACAGCTCGGTGAAACACGACTATCTGAAAGATGGGTTTTGGGCTATGAGCAAAAAGGAAGAGCTGCCCAACAAAGGGCTTACGGCTTCCATTTTGGTTCGTATGGCCGATGTTACGGACAGTATTATCCCGCATCTTTCCGATACCATGAGCGAACAGCAGCGCTCTGCCATTGCCCGCCCCATCATCAGCCGGCTGAAAAAAGCCAATGCTGACAGCGGCAAATACAATGTCGTTATTAAGCCTTATTTTGCCGGTAACAAATATTACATGCTGGTTTATATCGTTTACCGCGATATCCGTTTGGTTGGCGCACCACCTTCTTCTATCGGAAAATTCGGTGGCGATACCGACAACTGGATGTGGCCGCGTCAAACCGGTGATTTTACCATTTTCCGTATTTATACGGCTCCCGATGGTTCTCCTGCAACTTATTCCATAAAGAACATTCCGCTTAAGCCGAAATACCATCTGCCTATTTCTTTAGATGGTGTTAAAGCGGGAGATTTTGCCATGGTGTGGGGATTCCCGGGAAGGACCAACCGTTACATGACCGCCCCGGAACTGGAATTCAGAATGGAACATTATTATCCGCCTTTGGTTGAAGCTTTCGGCAAAAAACTGGAAGTATGGAAAAAACACATGAGTGCCAACCCGGATGTACAACTTAAATATGCCTCCAACTATGCCATGATTGCAAACAGCTGGAAATATTTCATTGGCCAGATGAGAGGTGTTAAGAAACAGCATGTCATCGCTAAGAAGAAAGCGTTTGATGTAACTTTCGCCAAATGGGTAAGTGAAAATCCTGAGCGTCAGGCAAAATATGGCGAAGCTTTGAAAGATATGACCGATGTTTTTGCTTCCGAATCGAAAACCATCGAACCACTTATATACGCCAGCATTACCGGCAGCCGGGGTGCCGAATTACTTAGTTTAGCTCAGAAGTTCAGTGGCGTGGAAGGAATACTGAAACAATATAAAGAGACCAAAAACAAAAAAGAAAAAGCTAATGAGCTGCAACGGATTAAAAAGATGTCTGCCGAACTGTCCGGGAAGCTCCAAAAGATGTACAAAGATTACGATATGTCTACCGACCGCGATGTTTTTGCCGCCATGACCAAAATGTATTTCGACAAGGTTTCCGGGAGCCTGCATCCCGCGTACCTCGACAAAATGGCGAAGAAGTTTAAAAACAACTTTGGTGCCTTTGCTAAATATGTTTATGAGAAATCCCATTTCAGTACAGAAGCCAAAGCCAGGGCTTTCCTTGCCAAGCCCACGCTGAAAGGGATAAAAAAAGACCCGGCTTTCATTCTTTCGCAAGCTTACATGGCCAAACTTATGGATGCTTCCGCCGGTTATCGTGCTTCCGCCGGAAAATTAGGCGAAGGCAAGAGACTGTTTATGGAAGGTATTATGAAGATGCAGCCCGATAAAGTCTTTTATCCAGATGCCAACTCCACCCTCCGTTACAGCTATGGCAAAGTGGATGGCTATTACCCAAGAGATGCCGTACACTATTTGTTCCAGTCTCATTTATATGGTGTTATGCAAAAAGAAAATCCCCAAAACCCGGAATTTATTGTTCCTAAAAAGCTGAAAGAGCTTTACGAAACCAAAGATTACGGCCCTTACGGGCAGGATGGAAAACAGGATGTCGACTTTCTGACTACAAATGATATAACCGGTGGTAACTCCGGGAGTCCGGTTATCAATGGCAAAGGAGAGCTGATAGGACTGGCATTTGATGGCAACTGGGAAGCCATGAGTGGTGACATTGCCTATATTCCCAAATTGCAACGTACCATTGTGGTGGATATTCGTTACATCTTATTTATCATTGATAAGTATGCCGGCGACACCCGCCTGATCGACGAGATGACCATCCACAAAGCGATTCCACAACCTGACCGTGTGGAAGCCGCAACGGCAGGAGCAGCCGCAACAAAATAGAAATTCAGGGGCAAATCTTATTGTTCCATCTCAAATGCTAAACAGCCTTCCGGAATTTGTATTCCGGAAGGCTGTTTTTTTGTTTATTACTTTTTTTACTGCAACATCACGCGAACAACAGGAATAGCTTCCTCCGGAACCCGAATACTAAAAGACTTCGAAATAGTGGTGCCACTTGGGAACTTCATCCCAATATAATAGGTCTCAACGTAATGGTTGTATGGGTCTTCTTTGCTGTCGGCAGGTGGAGGACATTTCTTGGTTTTGTATGGAACTGCTATGGTCAGCGGGCTGGCATAAAGCTTCCCGGAGACAGCTGAGAAACCTCTTCCCGTGGCATTAACAAACTGGAAATAAGCCAGTGCATTGTGGCCTATTTTGGTAAAAACTTTGGAGGCCCTGGAAAAAAGTTGCTGGTAATTACCCCCGTTGTTGGTAATGGAAACCGTAACCCGGTAATAATCTTCTCCTTTTTTGGTTTTCCGTAAGGCGGCAATATAGCTCGCCGAAATACCATTGATTTGTGTTGTTTTTCCAGCTTTTAAAATAACAAATTGCTGTGCTTCTAACTGCATTCCCGCAAAAAACGAAGCAAAGAACAGGGAAAGGATAAACTTGTTCATAAGGACACGAGGTTTTTTCAAATAGTTAATAAATTGATTACGTTACAAATATAACTTAAAAGTTGACAGGTGCCAAAATAAACATTCCCCATCGTTTCAGGCATCCACAGATTAAGGGATTGTCACGATACAACCTATCTGTTTTCGACTCATCCTTTTATCCTTTTTCATCGTTGCAAAAATTTTAAATTCACCCTGTGAAATATTAGTTTTGCTATTTCACGGGGTAAACCGTAGCTATTTGCAACTTTTGTGTCTTGATAAAGCCTCCCGACCGGTTTAAGCGTCCACGCTTAATCCTTAATTACAAACACTATCCTGTCATTTTTCCAACAGCCGAAGTCTCCAATCCGCAGCCCCTTTGGGAGGATACAGATAAACCTCATCATCCATTTTCAATCCGGCACGAATAACGATATCTTCATCATTGCTTTTTCCGGCACTGACCTGCTGTTTCCGGTGGTCCATGTACACAAAGCTGAGGGAGTCGTTGTTATGGACACATTCGATGGGCACAAACAAGGCAGAATCGATGGTCTCTGCAATGATCTGATTTTTGGTCGTCATGGAAGGACGCAATACTGAGTCGTGTCCGGCAAGCTGAATAATCACTTCAAATACTTTGGCATTGGAATTTTTCATTTGCTGTCCCATATTGGCCACGTCTGTAACTACGCCCGAAAATTTCTTTTTTGGAAAAGCATCCATACTCACTATGGCTTTTTGGCCTTTTTTTACTTTGCTTATGTCAATTTCGTTCACATAGGTACGGCTGTTCATCGCACTCAAATCGGGCAAAATGGCCACCACATTATTCCAGGTCGAAATCTGTGCGCCCACACCCTGTTTTTTTCCATCCCAACTTCTTCTGTATATGACCATCCCGGCTTTAGGAGCATACACCACAAATTCGCTTTTGAGTTTTTTCAGTTCATTAAACTTCCGGACAGCTTTGGTGAGACCGGCTTCCACCTCTTTCATGTCGGCTTTGGCCTTTTCGCTTTTCAGTACATAGTTGCCTTTGGTTTGCTTATAAGTCCGTTCTGCTTTTTGTAGCTCCAGCTTCACCTGTCGCCTGGTGGCCGGCGGCTCGTAAATAGACTGGTCCACAACAATTTGCTTGTCTTCCAGCGAATATTTCAAATTGATTAGCTCATCGCGGGCATTTCGTAACGCCATGGTAGTATCCAATTGGGTCTTTGTGTATTGCGTACGTAACTTTTCCACTTCCAGTTCCTGGTCTTTTATTTTATTTTCCAGATCTGAGCGGTCAAGGTTGGCTACCCACTGTCCCGAATCCACAACAGTACCGTCAGGGACAATCTTTTCGATACGATATTGCCAGATACGGGCATCACGCAGGCTGGCAGGATTGGGTCCGTGAATTTTCTCATTACTCCGTGCTTCCAATTCGCCGGTAGTAGTAACGCTAATGACAAATTTTCCCGATTTTACTGCCACTTTTATCACCTGTTTTCCGGTAACCGGCGGCTTGGAGAAATACCAGACAAGTGCAATGAAAACCAAGGCACCAATGATATAGAAATAGCTCTTTTTCTGCTTCATTCCGTTACAAGTTTAATCCCTGTAAAAATAAGATAAATTCAAACAAATAATTTTTGAGTGAATACGTTGTCTTTTTACGTTGTCACAAATATTATTCTTATTATATTTGCAAAATTAAAGGAAAAAATACAAATTTCAGATATTTATAACGATGGGCATGAGAGTGTTTTATAGTTTCTTTATTTATTGTTATGCTTTTCTTATAAGAATGGCAGTTCCTTTTAACCGGCAGGCACGGCAATGGATTGATGGGCGAAGGAGAGGGTTTTCACGTATGGAAAAAGCTGTCGGAGAAAATGAAAATATCGTCTGGTTTCATTGTGCCAGCCTGGGGGAGTTTGAACAAGGACGCCCTGTAATGGAAGCTTTTAGAGAAAAATTTCCCGATTATAAAATTCTGTTAACGTTCTTTTCACCATCAGGTTACGAATTGCGAAAAAATTATCCCGGAGCGAATTATATTTTTTACCTTCCTATTGACAAACCGAGAAACGCGCAGCGTTTTATCCGAATTTTCAAGCCGAAACTGGCTATTTTTATTAAGTACGAATACTGGTACAATTACATAGAAGAACTTTCAAAAAATAAAATTCCTCTTTTTTTTATTTCAGCTATTTTCCGCCAAAACCAGTATTTCTTCCGCTATGGTGCCAAATGGTTCAGAAACCAGTTGCAAAAAGTAACCTGGTTTCAGGTGCAGGAAGCAACATCTTCGGAACTTCTGAACAGTATTCGGGTTTTTCATAATGAGGTGGGAGGTGATACCCGTTTCGACCGGGTGCTGAGCGTGGCGCATGAGCCGGTTTCGCTTCCGGTTATCGAAAACTTTGCCCGCGGTGGTGTCCTGCTCATCTGTGGCAGCTCCTGGCCTCCAGACGAAGATATTTTAAAAGATTATCTGACACATGAAGATGGTGTGAAAATAATCCTTGCACCGCATAAGACCGATACAGAACATGTTGTAGAAATTCAGAATAAATTCAAAGCGTTTAACCCTGTTTTGTATTCTGAAACTACTGAAAGTGTTCCGGATAACGTGCGTGTTTTGATTGTCAATATTTTAGGATTACTTTCGCATTTGTACCGTTATGGCAGACTGGCTTATGTGGGCGGCGGCTTTGGTGGGGGCATCCACAACCTTCCGGAAGCAGCGGTTTACGGTCTTCCGGTCATCTTCGGCCCCAACCACCAACGTTTCCGCGAGGCACATGACCTGTTGGAAAATGGCGGCGGCTTTACCATTAGTGACAAAAAAAGCTTTCGCCGGACAGTTGATATGCTCCTGCATGATACGGAAAGATATCTACAGGCTTCGAGAGCGGCCGCCGACTATGTGGAACAACAATCGGGGGCTACCTTTAAAGTCATGGAAAAGATTAAGGAATACCTTGTGGTTCAACAAAAAGAAAAATCAATTGGAAATTTATAATTATCAACCAAAAACAGTAGAAATATGAATACATTACTAAAAAAGGCATTGCGCAAGCCAACCGCTGCCGACACCGTCTTCCTGGTGAAAGAGGGCAAAGATCTCGTTAAACTCGGTTTCACCGAAGATGAAATGAATTATGTTAAAAAACAACACCGTAACAACCATAATGTTGTGAGTATCAACAGATACAAAAATATATTGATGGTTGTTTTCGGTGAGACCCTCGGAACGCGTTCCATGCGTATGGAAACTTACCGTATGCGTGGTGACGAAACTCAGCTGCAGCTGAACCAGGCCCGTGTTGAGCGCACCGTTGTGTTTAACGTAGATGTGGCCAAAGAAGAGGTGCTGGCTTTTACTGAAGGTCTCCTGCTGGGAAATTACTCCTTCAGCACCTATAAAAAAAGAGACAAAAAGAAAGACAACACACTGGAACAAGTGGACATTTACGATAACGATGTTACAGAAGAAGAATTGGAAGAGCTACGTATCCTGACGAATGCTGTTTTTATTGCCCGTGATTTCGTGAACGAACCGGTAGCTTATCTGAATGCTACAAAATTTGCTGAAGAAATGCAGGCTCTTGGAAAAGAAACCAATACTAAAGTGGAAGTCTTTAACAAAAAGAAACTGGAAAGCCTTAAGATGGGCGGACTGCTCGCAGTGAATCGCGGGAGTTTTGATCCACCGACATTCACAGTTATGGAGTGGAAACCAAAAAACGCCAAAAACAAAAAACCTTTTGTCTTTGTTGGGAAAGGAGTGGTTTACGATACGGGCGGACTGAGTCTGAAACCCACCAGTTCTATGGATACCATGAAATCTGATATGGCCGGTGGCGCTGCTGTAGCCGGTGCCATGTATGCGATTGCCAAAGCCAAACTGCCAGTGTACGTGATTGGATTGGTACCGGCTACCGACAACCGTCCTGATGGCAATGCTTATACCCCTGGCGACGTGATTACCATGCACGACGGTACCACCGTGGAGGTGCTAAATACCGATGCTGAAGGCCGCATGATTCTTGCCGATGCCCTGAGTTATGCCAAAGAGTATAATCCCGAGCTGGTGGTGGACATTGCCACACTTACCGGCGCTGCTGCCCGCGCCATTGGCCCACAGGCTATTGTTGGCATGGAAGCCAAAGCCGATGACGATTTTGAATACCTCAAACGTATCGGCTCACTGACTCATGAGCGAATTATCGAGTTTCCGTTTTGGGATGAGTACAAAGAATCACTGAAATC
>CAYLSW010000082.1:0-8617 GCA_964386145.1 uncultured Lentimicrobiaceae bacterium
ATACCAATGATAGTGTGGTAATTACCTATGATGCCAAACTGGGCAACGGTGAGCTCGCAGGTTTTACCGGAAAGGTGTATGCCCACGCCGGTCTCATTACATCGGAAAGCATTAACGGCAACGACTGGAAACACGTGGTGGGTAATTGGGCTACCGCCGATCCTCGTGTGCTAATGCAACGTGTCGGCAATGACTTATACCGCATCTCTTTTAATATCAGGAAATTCTTTGGCGTTAACCCGGATAAGGAAAACGTCTTGCAACTGGCTTTTGTTTTTAGAAATAAAGATGGTTCGCTGGCAGGACGGAGTGCTGAAAACAAAGATATCTTTTATGACGTAAACATTTCCGACCCCGGCAACTATCTTTCACATCAAATGAGCCATGGGGTCTTAACAATAAAAACAACTACCGGCAATATTCTGGTTCAGCCTTATTCAAACGAAATGATAAGGGTTGAATTTGTAGCCACGGGGAGCAGCCCATCATCCAAATCATACAGCGTTGTTTTAGCGCCTCGGGACCCGACTTTTTCTTTGGACGAGAAGCAGGATTTTTTGCGGTTAAGGGGGGCGAACCTCGATGTAATCATTCACAAATATCCAGTGAAAATATCGTATGTAGCACAGCGGGATACGGTTCTATCGGAAAAGACAGGAATTTATTTGCACGGAAACATCCCGGAAATTAATTTTGTTTTAAAAAAAGAGGAACAAATTTATGGGGCTGGTTCTCGCGCAATTCCAACTAACCGTAGAGGTTATCGCCTGCAAAATTATAATCAGGCTCACTACGGCTATTCTTACGGTACGGAAAATCTGAACATCTCTGTTCCGCTGCTGGTGTCAGGTAGAGACTATGCTTTGTTTTTCGATAGTCCTTCTCCTGGTATTTTCGATATTGGTAAGACGAACAAAGATGTGCTTGATTATCAGCTTGAAGAAGGGCAACTCGTTTACTATTTTATATATGGCAGTTCGTGGGACGACATTCTGAAAAATTATACTGATCTGACCGGTCATCAGCCACTCCCGCCTCTGTGGGCTCTGGGTTACATACAGTCACGCTATGGTTACAAAACCGAAACTGAAGCAAGGGATATTGTGAATGCAATGCAGCAGGACGGCTTTCCGCTGGACGCACTGGTTCTGGACCTCTACTGGTTTGGCAGCCCTTCCACCATGGGAAATCTTAGTTGGGATTATCAACGGTTTCCTGATCCTGTTGCTATGATGAGCGATTTTAAAAAGAAAGGCATAAAAACGATTTTGATATCCGAACCTTATGTTACTTCAGCCTCTTCGAATTTCTCTTATTTGAATACAGGAGGATATTTTGCCAAAAACAGTGCGGGCGAAACGTATATGATCAATAATTTTTGGGCCGGGCCTGCCGCTTTACTTGATTTTACAAAAAAGGGGGTGTCCGGCTGGATGTGGAGCTATTATAAAGCGCGAAAACAGGAAGGTGTTTCCGGCTGGTGGAGCGATTTGGGAGAACCGGAAAATCATCCCAACGATATGATTCATGCAGGAGGTGATGCCCGCTCAGTCCACAACATCTATTCTCTGCTGTGGGAAAAGTCGTTGTTTGACCATTACAGGGCAGAATATCCCAACGAAAGACTTTTTAATCTGAGTCGTTCGGGATATGCCGGAATGCAACGTTATTCTGTTTTTCCGTGGTCAGGCGATATTCAAAAAAGCTGGGGGGGCTTACGTGCACAGCTACCCATAATGCTTGGCATGGGATTGAGTGGCGTTGCTTATATGGGTTCTGATATTGGTGGCTTTGTCGGGACGCAAAACAATGAATTGTACACAAGGTGGATGGAATTTGGCGCCTTTTCCCCGGTCATGCGGGCACATGGTGTTGGTGTTCCTCCCGAACCCGTTTTCTATCCGGCTTATTACAGAAACATTGTAAAAAAGTACATCAAACTTCGTTACCGGTTGCTTCCTTATAATTATACACTTGCCTGGGAAAATACACTTTCCGGAAGACCTCTGGCTTTGCCTCTGAATTATTTTAACCCGGGAAACACTTCTCTTCAAAATATTGATGATGAATACTTCTGGGGAGAAAACATTCTTGTTGCTCCGGTTACTGAACAAGCACAAGTCTCCCGAAATGTACATTTTCCCGCCGGTTTGTGGGTTGACTTTTGGGGAACACAAACTTATTTGGGCGACCGGGATTATACTGTCAGTGCTCCTCTCGACAAACTGCCGTTGTTTGTCAAGGCGGGTTCATTTATACCTTTTACTAATCATCTGTTTTCTACAGACAATTATCATGCCGACACGATTTCGGTGTGGTATTACCCGGATGTTTCGGTCCCCGAATCTTCCTACACCCTCTATTCCGATGATGGAAAGACAGCCGGTTCTCTGAGCAGCGGACAATATGAGCTGGTTCATTTTAAAGGAGAGACTTATTCCGATTACATTGGCGTAACTCTCCGGAAAGAAGGAAAAGGTTACGCTACCACGGGAAAAGAAATCTATTTTGAAATGAAACGGATTGCCCGGAAACCCGTACAGGTACTTTTTAATAATTCTGAAATGCCACTTGTTTCCTCCCTGGCTGATTTTGAATCGAATGCTGCCGCAGCATATTATTTTGTCTCAGGGAGGTTATTAAAAATCCATTTTCCGTGGGATTTGTCCGACAGTAAGTTAGAGGTGTGGTTGGAGGGTGTTGGCATAGGAGATATCACAAAAAACTCCTCTTTGTTACGACTCGGAATCCCGACACCTAATCCTTTTTCGCAGCAAACAAGGTTGACTGTTGATGTTCCGAAAGACGGAAAATATTCCATGCGAGTGTATGATAGCCGGGGTCGACAGCTTTATCATAAGACATACTATTTTACCGGGACTAACACTGGCAATGTTTCCTGGAATGGAAAAGATATTTCCGGAAATTATCCGGATAACGGAATTTATTTGATAATAATCAGTAATGGAAATGGAAATCAGAGTTATCGGAAAGTTATTTTACGAAGATGAGCCGATACTCATTTTAGAGAAAAAATAAGAGGAAAGATGATTAAAAATCAGATTTGGTTAACGAAAAGTTACTTAACCTATTTGGCAAAAGCCAAAACGAGATACAAAGTACATTCACCGTTTGTTTTTGACCTGGTGGAAAATGTTTTAAAAGACAAAACCGAGTATCCTGAATTTAAGAAAATCGAAACATACAAAAAGAGAATTAGTCGTAGCAAGGCGATTATTGAAACTGTCGATTTTGGAATACGTTCTAAAGACAAGCATTACACTACCACCTTAGAAAAGTTAGGGAGCATTGTGAAGCGTCGTTCGCAATCCAAGAATCATGCCCGCCTGCTTTACCGCCTTAGCCGTTATTTTCGACCGGAAAATGTTCTTGAATTCGGAACGGCAGCCGGGTTCAGTGCTGCCTATATTAAAGCACCAATTCCCGAAAGCAAAATGATTAGTTTGGAGGGGTGCGCCAGCCTGGCCTCCGTTGCTTCCAATAACCTGAAAAGACTGAAAATAAATAATACGGATATCAGTATTGGAGATTTTAGCGTCACGCTTCCACGTGTGCTGAAAAGATTTAAAAAACTTGACTTTGTCTTTTTTGACGGTAACCACCGGCGTGAACCTACACTGGACTATTTCAACCGCTGTGTGGAGCTGGCACATGAAGATACCGTCTTTATTTTTGATGATATTCACTGGTCATCAGGGATGGAGCAGGCTTGGAATACGATCAAAAAAGATGAGCGGGTGAGTATTAGTCTGGATATTTTTTGGTCTGGACTGGTCTTTTTTCGGAAAGGAATTACAAAACAGGATTTTATCATAAGATATTAATAATCAAATGAATCAAAATGAAAAAAACACTTTTACTCCTCGCTGTCTCCTTGTTTTTGATCACTAGCTGTACAAAAAACAAGGGAGATTTGGTTTCACGGATCATAAAAGAGACTAACACACACTCTTCAGAACATTTTAAGGTTACCGAGAGATATTATTACTCCAATGCTCCCGATACAACTGTAACGTCGTTTGAAGTGTGGGCGCTTCGCGACAAAAAGGATAGCCTGAGAAATGGTTACGTCCGGGTGAATGATTATTATCGGCCTTACAACATGATTTATGATGACGGAAATTTCTATCTCGCTATTCCTCCAAAAAAAACTACTGTTTTGAATAAAAATTACAAAAAAGATTTTATTTCCCCGGTAGATTGGATTGACATCTTCCTAAAACCTGAAAGGCTGAAAGCTTTGGTTACACTGCCGAAGACAAAAACCATCATTTCCGACACAACGTATCAGGGTAAGAACTGCGCCAAAATTGAAATTAATTTTCAAAATACAGCAAATAAATACATTTTTGTGGTGGACAAAAAGCAGCTGGTTCCGTTATGGTCAAAATCGGTAGTTAGGCAGAATGGACATGTTTATAGCCACGAATTCTTTTTTTCTGATTATACCTTTGACAAGGTTAACCTTGGAAAATTAAAAGCAGAACAAAAGAAAATTCTGGCAGAAAATCCGGTGATTGATGAATCAGAAAATTATGAAGTTACCCTCAGGGAGAGAATGCTGCATATAGGAGACAAAGCACCGCTGATTAACGGAAACTTTTACTCGAACGGCAAAGCATTCCATTTGGCTGATTATATTGGAAAAAAAGTGATTATAGTCGATTTCTGGTACTCACATTGCCCGCCCTGTGTAAGGTCCATGCCTGCCCTGTCGAAAATTTACAACGAATACAAAAACAAAGGATTGATGGTTTTCGGTCTTAACTCAGTTGACAATCATCCCCGAAGTCTGGGCTATTTGAAAACATTCCTCGGGAACAGAAAAATTAGTTATCAGATAGTCCTGACGAAATCTACGGTGGACTTCCGCTACAAAATAAACGACTATCCTACAATGTACATTATTGATAAAGAAGGGAAAATAGCCTATGCGGACAATGGTTTCAATCAGGAAAAGCTGAGCCGGTTAAAAGCAAAAGTAAAACAGCTGATCCAATAAGCAAAACACTGCCCATTGCCTTTTTGAATGGTGGACGGTTGTCTAATAGGCTGGATGGAGCAAATATTGGTGGTTGGTTGCAGGTATAACAGGTTTTGTACGCTGTAAGAGGCGGGTGTTGTCGATGATGAGTTGTAACAGCTTGGCGATCAATATGAACGCACCAATATTGGTATCTAAGTTAGTGTGAGGTATAACAGAATAAAAAGTTCGTTAAAAAAAGCTTACCTGTTAGAGCCTGTTTTCAAGACCAAAGGGATGTTTTCCATTGTATTTTTTCGTCCTGAGAAAAAGATTACCCAGAAAACTACCCGAAAAATTTTAGCTATCATTAAAGATGATCCTCAAATCACGAGAAGAGAATTGACCGAAAAGAATTGGATCCATCAGGGAAGATGGGATAAAATATCATGTAGCCCTATTAATTCACAAATTGATCTATTGCGAAGCCAAGCTGCTTCGATTCACGGCAATGCTCTATTTCCGATTCTCAAAATAGCTAAGGCTACTGCTGCAAGTCGCAAATCTGCGCTCACCTTTACTCTTCGTATTTTGAATTCTCATGACGAGAAACTTATGAATTATTCAGGCTAAAGGACATTTTCCGGTTATTATTTTCTCTTTTGATTTTTAGGTGCATAATCTTTCATTTCGGGGATTTTCCCACCAGCAATCGCCCATAAATATAGGCTTGCTACCGAGGCGTATGGTGTGTATCTTCGCCAGTATTTCATGAAATTCTTTTCGCTGACTGTTCTGTGATGATACAGCATTCGTAAGCCACGCTGAATTGCCAAATCACCAAAACTCAACACATTAAGGCGTTGCATAGAAAAAATCATCAACATCTCTACGGTCCAAGTACCTATACCTCTGAGCTTCGACAATTCGGCACACACCGCTTGGTTGTCTATAGTGTATAAAGCTTGCAAATCCAGTTCTTTGGCTACTATTTTTTGTGCAATATCCTGCATATATTCCACTTTACGGAACGATAAGCCTATTTGTTGTAACTCCTCCACCGTTGTATTCGCAACAATTTCGGGTGTAACCGTCAATAAAGTAGATTTCATCCGCTCCCAAATAGTTGTGTGTGCTTTCGTAGAAATCTGTTGCCCAACAATGGCGTGCATTAGTGCCTGAAAAATGTCAGGAATTACCGTTCGCTTAATTAGGCCAATTTTGTCAATGGCTTCCGCCAGTTTTCTATCTTTACTTTTCAGATACTCAACCTCTTTGGCTCCATATTTAAAATAATAATCTGTCATTTTACAGGCAGATATTTATTTGAATCGGCAGGGGCTTCTTCGCGACTTCTCAGAGTATAGTCACCGATAATTTTATCAACGCGTAATGGTAAGGTGATATAATTGAAAACTGATTTCATATTGCTTATAGCGTATAACGTAACTAAGATATAACTTTTTTCCGAAGTGCCAGACAAAAATCTGCAGCACTTTACAAATACAGTAAGATTATATTTAAATGGGAATAGCCATGCTTATTTCCAATCCCCAAAAAGCTAAAAAATAATTTGTTACAAGGTGTATTTCCAAATGATTATTTACTAAATTTACGCTTTACAAGCAAACATACAGGAATGATTATAAATGAGGTTATTGGATATTATGAATAAAATCATTTATTTTTCTATAAAAAAGCAGTGGAGTCCGGAACTCACTTTAAAAAACGGAACTGACCCGCACAGTCTTATCTTGCGGGGGCGACACCGAAAAGCCTTATGAGTAGGAAAAAAATAGGAGATATTTTTATGAGAACTTTGGGAAACATTTTATGGAGAATAGAATTGCGTTAAAAAAGTTATTAAAAATTAATAAATTACTTAACATGAAACATCCCCCGAAAAAATCGGGGCAGGCTATGAGGAATATTTTTAACACATAAGAGGATGATTGTAAGCCCCGGCGGGGCTATATTGGTCTATCCTAAAGCTATATAGCAAAAATAAAAGCACATGAAATCCATATTTCTTTCATCGGATTTAACGGATTACGCGGATTTGTCTCGCCTATGGCGAGACTAAAAATCCGTTAAATCTGCTTAATCCGATGATAGATAAAATATTGATAAACAGAACATAACAAAATGATAAACAGATGAAAACTTTATTTATTTCAACCCTAATGATGCTGGCATTTGGCTTTAGCAGTCATGCCCAAAATTTAATTACGGTGCAAAACGGAAGCAAGGCTCAGTTTTATACATCACTTGATTCGGCTTATGTTCATTCCGCAGACGGGGACACTATTTACGTACCCGGAGGAAGTTATAGTTCTCCCGGTGAAATAAACAAAAGCATTCATATTATTGGGGTGGGGCATAACCCGGATTCTACATCTGCTACAAATTTTACCCTGATTAACGGCTCAATTGATCTAAGACAAGGAGCTTCTAACGGATCTTTAACCGGGGTTTATTTAATTGGTAGTCTTTCATTAACAGACACAATTTATAATTATTCTGTTGAAAGAAGTAACGTTTATGCCATTTCTTTTAGTTCTGCTTTTCCACATAATAATTCCTTTAAGGATAATATTATTAAAACTCTAAATGGCCACTCGATGGTAGATAACCAATCTAATAACATTTATTTAAACAATATTATTAATGGATTTAATTATCATTTTTCAGGAGATATATTTAAAAATAATATTTTTTTGGTGGACTACGGCACATATACTTCTCCTTTCACTTCAGTAATTTTCGAAAACAATATATTTGTTCCGGCCATCGGTCCTGATATGAATTTTACAAATTGTATTTTAAATAATAATTTTTTCGTCGATGATACCAACCTCCTTGGCAATCCACAGGGCAATATCTTAAATTCAAATATAAATAATCAGCCATTAAGTAGCCTTTTTATAAAATACTCAGCCAGAGATGGTTTTCAATACACCGATAATTATCATTTGAAATCAGGTAGCCCGGGAAAAAACGCTGGTAAAGACGGTACCGACATTGGAATTTACGGGGGGGTATTCCCCTGGAAAGTTGGCTCGGTTCCCTTTAACCCACATATAATTTCAAGTACCATTGCAAATAAAACTAATTCAGATGGTACCTTACATGTAAGTATAAAAGTCGAAGCACAGCATCGCTAAATAAAATGCTTTGCTCTTTAAACGATTAAGAAATGAAAAGACTTTTATTTATTTCTTGCTTATTTTTTGTTTTCGGGCAAATAGTATATGGCCGGGATAATCATCTTAGAGGAATACCTGGAAGTATCATTGTAAGTCCTGCAAGTCAACATGAAGCACCAAATATTGATATTGGTAAGCACACACAACACATTGGCAATGTCACAGCAAACAAAACCAACTCTAATACATCAAAAATGCAAATCAGCAATTACGGTATTGCCGCTTATGAGTTTTGGTTTGATAACAACTATGCGTCAAAGGTTTTTCAAAATATAACCCCACAACAAACATATTTATTTAACACTGTTATCCCTACCGAAGGATTAAGGGTCGGTTTACACATTTTTCACATCCGTTTTAAAGACAACTCAGGCAGATGGAGTTCCGTAAACAGCAAGTTTTTTTATAAAACAAAAATCACTTCCGG
>CAYLSW010000083.1:0-8565 GCA_964386145.1 uncultured Lentimicrobiaceae bacterium
TGTCTTTGTATTCGTTCAGCTGTTTTAAAAATGCCTCACGGTTGGCTTGAAACTCCTCTGAGTGAACATCTATTTTTGTTTTTAACTGATACAATGTTGTTACGGTTAAATGAATATTCAATGTTTAAAAAGTACGCGTCTTTCGGATTGCAAGTTTAAGGAAAAATAGCCAATTTTTAATAATTTTTTTGTAAATTAGAATGTCTGAAAAGAAGCTTTTTCCATGATCTGAACACATTTACTTTCCGGATGATTGAACAGATTCACCCATCCATTTTTTCAAGATAGTAATGGCTTTTTTCTTCATTTTGGTTGGCAGATTATTGATCCTCGTCCGGTGGCTGCCGCCCGGTTTCACAAACTTTACCAGATTATTTTGATAGGTCAGGTCTACCGAAGTAGAGCCCCACGGATCGGAGCCACCCACGAGAAACATCATGTTATAGGCCTTGTGCCGGATGAAAAAATCAACAGCATCCATGAGCGACGGGTCAAATCCGGGTTGGGTACCTTTGGGTAGCGTAAAATTAAAATTAGGATTATTTTTGAAGACCGTCCATTTTTTGAAAGGCGTGATGTTGTAGCCGTACATCCCCATCTGTTTCATGGCTTCATAAAAGAAAGGCTCAAATTTTTTGATTCCCTGATCCGACACCCAGGAAAAATCGGCCACTTTGTCCCAGTAACGTACTATTTTCGCAGGATCTTCCGGAACTTTGGGAATGGAGTCGCAGGAAGCTGTTCCCCATTGCCAAAAGGCAAAACGGTATTCGAAAACCATCATATCAAAAGCTTTTTCCCAGCCTCCGACTTTTTCATAAGTATAACCTTTTTCATCGGTTTCTTTTTTAAAATAGGGCAGGTATTTATCACGATGGCTGATGAGTTCTTTTTGAAAATTAAAAATAGTTACGCGGCACTTTTTTGTACCCACCTGGTCAAGAAACATGTTGATCCGCCGGTCGGTAATAGAGAAATTCAGCGGAGCGACATAAGGAACGCTGGCCGTCACATCATCCGGATAATAATATCGGTATATCATACAGGTTTGGCCTCCTTTGCTGATACCTGTACTCAGCCATTTACCATGGTAAATATGTTTCAGCATTTCCACTACCGCATGGTCATCGGCAGCTGCCTGTTGCACGGTAAGGTAACGCCAGTTGAGGCTGTCGGGTGCAGAAGGCGGGAAAAACCGGTGTTCCAACACAATCTGATTGGCATCGAGGATAGGACTTAACTCATTGACATATTTCGGATTAGCAGCGTAATTGGCCCAATAACCTTCGGTAACAAATACCACCGGTTTATCCAATCCCTTGCTGGAAAGAAAAATGCGTTGCGTAAAGGTTTTCCCTTTTGGATGGTTATGATCCAGTGGCTGTTTGAATTCAATCAGATACTTTTCGGTAAAAAAGCTGTCCACCGGCATTTTCCGGATGGTGATAGGATAGGTTTTGGAAAGTTGTTGCAACTGCTGTTCCAGTTTACTTTGCCCGTTGACGACAACGGTCAGAAACAAAAACAGAGTAAGCATTCCCTTTGTCAACGGTTTTGTAAATTTCTTCATTTTTCTTTTTTGCTTCAAAAGTAGTGTTTCCGGTTTCAACTTCGCTATTTTCATCCTGAATTAAGGGAAACCCTTATTTTTCAATTTCATGCCGACAGTATTCGGGCGGTTTTTATCTTTGGGTTTGTGACGAAATAAAGTGACGGGAATCGACGAAGTAATTTTGCGGGTTTTCAAGGCACAAACGTTGCGAATAGCCACTGTTTACCCTGTGAAATAGCAAAGCCATTATTTCACAGGGTGAATTTAAAACTTTTGCAACGAAGAAAAAGCACAAAAGAACAAGCCGAAACTGTCAGGTTATTTTGTTACAATCCCTTAAGTATTCTCTAATCAACAGTCTGGGTAAATTCTATCCAGCTGATTATTAGATAGAAGCGCAAAATAATGAATACCCCCCATTGCTATTCATGCCTTTGTGTCTCTACGACTTTGCAGAAATGAAAAATTATCTGAATGTTGCTAATGAAATATCAGAAAAGAATGCTTTTTTTGTTTACTTTTGACTATTATAGAATCAAACTGTTTTACTAAAAGGAATTGTATTGTAAAAGCTGGCGTAGGTTTACTGCCTTGCCTGCCAAAATGCGGTATACAGTTGCAAAAGAAGAAAACAGGACATAAAATGCATTAATAATATTTGTTCGGAACCATACAAAACACACATCATGAAGAAATTAAAAAACTGGATAATTTTAGCTGTAATCTTTTTGGCCTTGCTTTATTTATTCGGTCTGTTCGTTGATTATTACGGCGACTGGCTTTGGTTTAGCAATATGGGATACAGCACAGTATTTGATACCATGCTTCTGGCACAAATTTTCTCCTTTCTCCTGTTTTTTATTCTATTCGCTCTGTTTGCGTCCTTTCATGTTCGTTTGGCATATCAAAGAGGAAAACCGAGCAGAAACAACCAGTTTCTGCAGGAGGATGATCCGCGGGCAATTATTTTGCCACTGTATCGTGGAAAGGCAGTACTCTGGTTCTGGTCAGCAGTTATCTTGTTTTTTGCCATTGTCATGGGGTCTTCCGCCTCGGGTCACTGGAGCAATTTCCTCCAATTTATCCATCCTACTTCCTTTGGAATAAATGAGCCTATTCTGGGAAAAGATATCGGATTTTATATCTTTAAGCTTCCAGTATATCAGTTTATTACAGGATGGTATCTCTTTATGGTTGCCATCACTTTTGCAGTAGTTCTGTTCTCTTATTATCTTGACAACGCCTTTGGTTTTCAAGAGAACAGGTTCCATATTTCCGGAAAGGCAAAAGACCACATGATTCAACTTGCCGGCTTTTTTGGTGTGGGTATTTCCGCACTTTTCATCATTAAGATTTACGATATTCTGTTTTCTTCCCACGGAGTGGCTTACGGCCCTTCCTATATGGATGTGTACGCACAGATTCCCGCTTACCGCGTTATATTTGTTTTCAGTTTGTTAGTTTCTCTTGCATTGTTTCTATATCCTTATTACAGGAACCGGAAACTTCTTTTATATACCGTTGGAGCCTGGGCTTTGATATGGGTCGGTTTTGTTTTGATTTATCCCGGCCTCATCGAACAATATATTGTAAAACCTAACGAGCTGAAAAAAGAGACTCCTTATATTGTGAATAACATTAAACTGACGAGGGAAGCTTATGGTCTCAACAAAATTAAGGTGAAGCCTTTCCCCGTTACGCAGAACATAACTTATAAGGACATCCTGAATAACCATCGTACCATCGAAAACATTCGTTTGTGGGATCGCCGTCCCTTAATTCAAACCTACAAACAATTGCAGGAAATACGCTTGTATTACGATTTTGGCAGTGTGCAGGTGGATCGTTATCATTTTAAGAAATACACAGAGGTTGCCTTGGGGGCCAGGGAGTTGCCCGTATCGGAAATTCCTGCCCGTGCACGAACCTGGGTAAACGACCATCTGATTTATACCCACGGATACGGTGTGGTGATGAGTCCGGTGAATAAAATTACACCCAACGGTATGCCGGAACTTATTGTAAAAGATATTCCCCCTGTTGCCACAGTGCCCTTGAGCCTTAAGCAGATGGCTATCTATTATGGTGAAGAAACAAACCAATATGTCCTGGTTAATACAAAAGCCAAAGAGTTTGACTACCCCAAGGGAAATCAGAATGTTTATTCCAGTTATAAAGGAAAAGGAGGCGTGCAAATTTCATCCCTTTTCAGACGACTGGTTTATGCCTGGAAACTGTCTGATATAAAAATACTTCTTACCGGCTATTTTACTAATCAAAGCCGTATTATGTTTTACAGAAACATCGTGCAACGTGATAAAATCCTTGCCCCGTTTCTCTCTTTCGACAGTCAGCCTTATCCGGTGGTGGGTAAGGATGGTAAACTCTACTGGATACATGATGCCTACACCACAAGTAATATGTTCCCCTATTCGGAACCGGTTTTTCAAAACACGCTCGAAAGAGGAATAAATTACATCAACAACTCCGTAAAAGTTGTCATTAATGCTTACAACGGAAACGTTTCTTTTTATGTTATTAATCCTAAGGATCCGTTGATTCAGACTTTTGAAAAGACCTATCCTAAACTTTTTAAGCCTTATAGTGCTATGCCCGATTTCCTGAAAGCGCATATCCGGTATCCTACTGATTTGTTCAGCATTCAGACGAAAATGTATAATGTGTACCACATGACCGATCCAAAAGTCTTTTATAATCAGGAAGATTACTGGGCAGTTCCTAACGAAATATACAGTGACGAACAGCAGAAAATGTTCCCCTATTATATCATAATGCGTTTACCGAAAACCAAAAAAGAGGAGTTCATATTGATGCTGCCACTCACTCCTTCGGGCAAGGACAACATGGTGGCCTGGATATGTGCCCGGAGCGATGCGCCTCATTATGGTGATCTGTTTGTTTATACTCTTCCAAAGGATAAGCTGATATATGGTCCTATGCAAATTGAAGCCAGAATTAATCAGAAACCTGATATCTCTTCCGAGCTGACTCTTTGGGGGCAGCAGGGGTCTCAGGTGATCAAAGGCAACCAGCTGGTGATTCCCATAAAAAATTCATTTCTATACGTGGAGCCGGTTTACCTGCAATCAGAACAAGGACAAATTCCCGAATTGAAAAGGGTTATTGTGGCTTATAAAGAGAAGATTGAGATGAGGAGAACGTTAGATGAAGCCCTGAAAGCGGTCTTTAACATCCCTGTTGGCCAGGATACCACCACATCCAGGCAACTTTTGATGCCAAAGCAGGTTGCAGGAACGTCTGCTTTTTCAAAACAGGCACAAAAAGCACTTGAGTATTATAACAAAGCACTGAACTTTTTAAAGCAGAACGATTGGGCAGGCTATGGCCTGGAACTTCAACAAATGAAGGCGGTTTTGTCAAAAATGGCAAAGGCCAAATCAAAGAAAAAATAAAGGGGTACTGATAGGACTGGTTTTTTATGGTGTCGTTTAAGGTTTTGGCTTTTACCAAAATCTTTTCCGGGGGAAAGTGTTTAAGCGGGAAACTGTATTTTAGAGAAAACAGAAGGATAAGATGCTTAAAATTATTCCGAACGATTTTATCAATTTTATATTGGTACTGGTTTTTTCGCTGTTGATAGGCCTTGAGCAGCGCAGACACCATATTAATGAACAGCCGGGCTCGCTTTACGGAACCGATCGTACCCATGTTTTTATCGGGATGCTGGGGTTCGTTTTGTACGTCATCGCACCACATAATTTGTTGTTGTTTGCCAGTGGCGGAATATCCATTGTCGTGTTTCTCGCCATCTTTTACTTGAAAAAAATCGAAAACAGAAATCAATATGGCATCACTTCCATGATTGTGGTATTGATAACTTACAGCTTAGCACCATTGATTTATCTCAAGCCTGTTTGGATGACGGTTTCACTTGTTACGGTGGTATTGATTTTCACCGAACTCAAAAAGTTCTTCCTGAAACTTAGTAGCCGGTTTGATGAAAACGAGTTCATCACGCTTGCTAAATTTTTGCTGATATCGGGAATTATCCTTCCCCTGTTGTCGCATAATGTGATCAGTGTGTACGTACCAGTTTCCCCGTTTAAGATATGGTTGGCCGTGGTGGTAATTTCGGGAATCTCCTATACAAGTTACCTGATTCAAAAATTCTTCTTCCCTAAAAAGGGCTTATTGATCACTGGTTTTCTGGGAGGAATGTACAGCAGTACAGCTACCACTGTGGTGCTGGCTCGCCGGAGTAAAAATCGTGATACCAGTGCAAAACAAATATCTTCTGCTATTATTCTTGCTACAGCCATGATGTTTCTGCGCATCCTTATCCTGGCTTTTATTTTTGACACTGCCCTGGCCTATAAACTATTAACGCCTCTTGTTTCGCTTACGATTTTTTCCATGTTGGTTTCGTGGTTGATTTTGAAAATAGGGAAACGGGAAAAGACTATGGATTTTAAAGAAGTCGGAACCAAAAACCCGTTAGAATTTAAAACGGCCCTGTTGTTTGCCGTTCTGTTTCTCATCTTTGCTTTGTTGACAAAATTTGTCATGCAGAATTATGGTGATAAAGGGCTGGATATTCTCTCGCTTGTGGTGGGCGTTACCGACGTGGATCCTTTTCTGCTGAGTTTGTTTACCGGAAAATATGGGTTGGCTCTGTCGATTTTGAGTCAGGCCACCTTAATTGCTGTAACCAGCAACAACCTCATTAAACTCATTTATGCCATGGCGCTGGGAAGCCATAAACTGAGAAAACCTCTTATCATTGGTTTTTCGGCTATTATTGCAGCAGGGATACTGTTTGTTGTGGTGTAGCTTAAAAGAAGGCTACTCCTTAACGGCGGTAATCATAGAATACCACTTTAGCTTTAATGATTCAAATCCCGTTAGTTTATGAACCAATGTTCGTTATTTTTATATTAAATTTGCTACAAATTTTATTTGATGCTATGGTTTAAGAAAAAGCGGGAAAGAGAAGCCTGGCTATTGGCTTCGATACTGCTCAATTTAATTTTTTCAGCTGCTAAGCTCTCCTGGGGGTTCTGGATTGGTTCCACTATTATCACGGCAGATGGTATTCATAGTGTTTCTGATGTTATTGGCGCTTTTCTGCTGTACCTTGCTTTACGTTTTGCCGGTCATAAGTCATGGCGATTTCCTTTCGGGATGAATAAGTTGGAAGATATGGCTGCAACGTTGGGTGGGGTTGCTATTTTGCTTGCCGGATATGCCATTATCAGGACAGTTTTTTTCAGCCATGGTATAAAAACTCCCGAGAATATTTGGGGAACCCTTGTTTTTATGCTGGTGTTGGTATTGCTGGAATTTGTGTTTTATTTTTTCGAACGGAAAGCCGGCAACCGCCTTAAATCTCCGGGTGTCAGAGCCGATGCCTTAAACTGGCTCGGCGATATTGGTGCCAGTTGCGTGGTTATTGCCGGAATTGTCGGTTGGCATTTTTCTATTCCTTATGCTCAGGAAGTAGCCGTAGTGATTATTGTCTTGATGATTTTTTACGGCGCTTATGAAATTCTTCGTGACGCTTTCTTATCACTGATGGATGCTTCTGTGGATACGCCGACACTGAAAAAAGCCCGGGCAGTGATTGACAACTTTCCGGATGTGGGAAAAACAGAACGGCTTTTTATCCGCCGTTCAGGCAGCATGCTCTTTGCCGATATTGTGTTACAGGTTAAAGAAAAAAACATTGACAGCGCCCATTTACTGATTGATAAAATTGAAAAAGAGTTGCACTTGCAAATTCCCAATCTTGCCATTACTACCATACACTACGAGCCGGAAAAAAAGACCTTCAAGAAAGTTGCCCTTCTGCTTGACGAAACCAAAACTAATATTGCCAAAACATTTGGGAGATCAGCATGGATTGAACTGGAAGAAATGAATGCCAATGGTGATCTTTTGAGCAGTAAGCTCGTGAGGAATCCTGTGTCTCCTGAGCAGCGGGGCAAAGCCATCAAACTTGCTGCCTGGCTTATAAAGCAACAGGTAGATGAGATTGTTTTTAACCCGATTGACCTTGAAGAAGATATTCAAACATTGTTTTCCGCACTCGGTATCCAAATTATTGCCAAGATATAATGTGGTTTTGCTAAATATGAATTAAATTATTTTCGGATCAATTATTTTTAATATATATCTAATACCTAACTGATAAACAGGCGATTACATAAGTATTCTGTAAGGTTGATTGTCGCTTTTAAAGGCATGATCCCCGGCTATTTATAATTAGACTGCTTATAAATTTAGAATATAACCGAAGAACTCCAGGAAATAAATATATATTTGACTTTTCTGTTATTTCTTAACAAAGATGCTGTTCGTTGGAAAAAGGCTTTCTATATATTAAGATAAAACTGCCTCTGTTTTTTGCTTTCACGAAAAATGAGACTCCTCACATCCTTACAAGGAGAGATGCTTACCTTCACTATCGTTTTTTTTCAGCAAAATCACACATCATTTCCCTCATTGCATTTACAATTTTCACCCATAATTATCTCATTGTTTAATTTAAATTATAAATGCTATGGTAAACAAGATTACAAGTCTGGCGGAGTACTTTCAAAAGTACAAAGAGAGCGTTACTGACCCGGAAGGATTCTGGGCGGGTATTGCTGAAGCCCATTACTGGCACAAAAAATGGGATCGGGTTGTCGATTGGAAATTCGATGGCCCTAATGCTCCGGATGTCAAATGGTTTGTCAACGGCAAGTTGAACATTACGGAGAATATCTTCGAACGCAACATGCTCTTACGTAAAGATCAGGTAGCGCTTATCTGGGAACCCAACGATCCAAACGAAAAAGAGATTAGGTTTACTTACGGAGAGCTTTTCGACAAAGTAAAGGAATTTTCCAATGCGTTGCTCAAACAGGGTATCCGCAAAGGCGACCGGGTAGCCCTTTATCTTCCCATGGTGCCCGAGTTGGCCATAGCCATGATAGCTTGTGCACGGATAGGGGCTATCCACTCTATTATTTTTGCCGGCTTTTCGGCAA
>CAYLSW010000084.1:0-8557 GCA_964386145.1 uncultured Lentimicrobiaceae bacterium
AAAATTTTGGCGGACTCAATGGCCATTTCAATGATAATTTTACCCGGGATGTTTTTCATAATGCACTTATTGCCTTTCCACCTGCCGGGGACAGTACCTCATACAAATTATTGATGAAAAAAGAGAACAGGCTGATATCGCAATCGGATATTTTTGCCACCATGTTAAGCCTTATGAAAATGAAACCACAGTACGCCATTGATGGTGTTTCATTACTGGATACCAATAAACGGCGGCGAGTTATCACGTGCAGTGAATATATGCCTACTTTTTGCAACAATCCGCTGACGGTAGTAGTTGATTCTTCGCTGCAAACACGGTTGATTGATTTTTCCAGAAAGTCGGTTACCGATTCAAAAACAGGGAAAGTCTATCCTTATTCCAAACTTCCGGCATTTATCCGTAAAGTTATTGGCTATCGGTTGCAAAGGAAAACGCCTGTAAAAGTTTTGCCTTATGGCAGAAACTAAAAAATTTCGTGCATTTTTCTGTATTTGCTACTTTTGAATGCCCATTTCTAACTGTAAAAAGCAATGCTGTCCAACATGGCTACTTCTCTGATTTTACATAATAGAATTACCACTACGGTGGCCAAAGCAAAGGCTCTCAGAAGTTATGTTGAGCTGCTCTTTACCAAATCAAAAGACGATATCACCCATTCACGTAATATTGATTTCAGCTTTTTAAAAACTATATTTCATCTTAAACATCAGCATATTATAGTTGTTCAGATTGGCAAACAGATTGTCGCCTTTGCCACCAAACAATGCAACCGACAGGGTGATTTTAACATTATCAGTGGCCATATATGATATTTCAGGGATATAAACAATGGCATAATTATGCTTTACATCATGCCAGTTTGAAACTACAAATCCACCGTTCAAAGGGGCTATATTCAGTTTATCGTTAAAGAATTTTTGCTCATAACGAACAAAGAAATAATCGTTCAGGTTGCCGCGTCCGCTTTCATTCACAAAGCCGTGCAGGAACTGTACATTCAGGTAACCGCCGTTTGAAAAAAAGTAATCGGCACCCACCACGTATTTTATGTATGCCTGTTTTTTCAGCAGGATGGAATCATTCAGTACCGGTACGGGGCTTGACGGATACAGGGCGGAAAGATTGGTTGTCATCACCACTCCCTGAGCAGGGAGGAAAAGTGCGGCTTCTGCCCACACTCCTACTCCTTTAATGTTTCCAGCGATGTCGGCGCCGAAAATATGGTTTCTGTGAAACGTTAACACAGAGTTGATTTTGATTCCGCCTGTGGTGTCCACCGGAATGAAATTATTATAAGTAGCATCGGGTAAACCGTTCCAGCCCCACACATAACTCACCGAAACATTAAATCCGGCCACCATGCCTTTCAGCTTCAGACCGTAAGTGGAACTTTCTTTGAAATTGTACTTTGGCATATCCACATGGTCGCTGTAACCTTTTAACATCAATCCTTGTGGGAGATTCATTGGCGATGTTAAAGCATTTGCAAATATCCCTACGGGCAAATTGTCCGGTTGGAAAAACGGAATATAGACACCTTGCAACGAATAATCAGAGCTAAACCAATAATTAAAGCTAAGCGCATCCGAGCCCCGATGACGTCCGAAATCGAGAATATCCTCAAAATCATAAGGGTTCAGATTATCGGTGGGGTTAAGCTTATCCGCCGTACCCCAGGCTATTCGTTGCCGCCCGATTTTCACATCGAGATTTTTTGTTAAAAAGCCATACAATTGAACATACGCTTCCCGTATTTCTAAGTTCCACGGATTAATGATTCCTTTGTTGTATAAATCTGCTGAGGTGGAAATTTTCGGGATGCCCATATCGCGTAACCAAACTTCAGTGTGAAATTTGGCTTTGCCCGAAAAATTTTTATCCAGTTGAAAACTCAAACGGTTTTCGTTCCATGCCCAATTGTAAGGCGATTGCGTTAATATACGCTGGTCTGTCTGTAAATATCCGGATAGTTCTATCGGATGCTCGCTTTGTGCTATTGTCCTGTTGCAGTGAAAGATAAATGCAAAGGATAGTGCTAACATTAATAAATTAACTCGCTTCATTTTTATAAAGTTTCTGATAATGATTTTTTTATTGAATTGGATATTAAATCAAAATGTGAATAATTATTATCTGATTATTAGATTAATTGTATAATATTTTGAGTAACATGATAAACAAAATAAATAAGTGTTCCCGAATACAATGGAATAGAAATGTACTTTAGGATTTCTATTTTTTTACTATTATTTGCCACTTTCTTTACAAATATGATAGCGAGATATTGACATGTCAGTGTCCCGATGGCGTAAAACAAACTGAACAGCGTATAATGCAACAAATCGTGCTGAACAATAAATTTTTCATTTATAACAACGGAAAAACTGAGCCAAAAAGCGAGATAGGTAGGGTTAGAAATATAATAACTTACTACTACAACGATATTTTTTAATAAAGATTTCTTATTAAATTTAAGCTTTTCCGTAACAGCGTTTGCTTTTTTTTCAGTAGTTTTATTCTTTTTATTTTTTATAAAGGGCAGGACAATTTCCTTTATTCCCATATAAAATAAGAATGATAGGCCCGCTATCTGTAACACTATTTTTACCCAGGGACTGATTGCCCCAATGGAAACGGTACCTATGAAAAAAAATTCGCATAGAGCAAAATCAGCAATGGATGCAAGAATAGCAATAGTAAAGCCATGCCAAAACCCTTTGCCAACAGCTCTGTTAAGCATCATTTGCCCCAATGGTCCCAATGGTACAGAAATAATTAAACCGAGTCCAAACGCAATGAATATCATTATATTAACTTAAAATTTAATGTTAGTAAAAATATTTTTGACAACGGTAAAAATGAGAAAGTAATTAACAAATATGGTTCGCACTATTTGAGAAGCGGCTTTGGCATAATTTATTGCTGCTTTATGATGGCTGTATTTTTTGTATTTTCTTACATGAACAAGCCCATTTAAATCAACAATCATCGTGCGTTTATTCTTGTCGTTTTTACTTTTAAAATAGAGATTTAGCAGCGTTTCAACGCCAAATTTGGTTTCTCTCATCTTATCCAGAATGGGCAAAATATCTTTTCGATAAACAGCTCTTTCTCCTCCAAGCCAGTCATCCATTGGACCGGTTACATCCATTTTGTGATTTTCTGCCGGCCTGCGCCCGATTACCATATTAGTTTGGTTGGAAACCATGGGAAGTGTCAGTTTTTTTATGTGTTCACAGCTAAAGCCGATAAGGTCAGCATCAACAAACACAATAATGTCGCCTGATGCATGCTCCACACCGGTTGTCATGGCATACGATTTGCCTCGGTTCTTTTCAAATTCAATAATTTGAAACGGATGTGATTCAGCTACCTGACGGATAATTTTTGACGTATTATCGGTGGAGCCGTCATTCACCACAATAAGCTCGTCAATGAGCTTGCAGTTTGTTAAACTCTTGATGACATTTTCTACGGTTTTTTCTTCGTTATAAACTGAAACTATTGCCGTTATTTTATTCTCTTTAAGCATTTATCTTCTGTTTTAAATAATAATTGTTAAGGGCTTCGGTGGCAGCATTTTCCCCTAATTCAATTAACTCGTTGGCTTTAAAAAAATCGAAGGTGCTGGCAGAATCGGTGGGAATATTTATCAGGATATCCGGATTGTATTTTTCGATACTTAATTTAGCCAATTGATGAACCATTGTTGCCGTTGTTTCCGATAATAAAGAAAAATAACCGATGTTTGTCTTATCACCGGAATGGATTAGCTTAATAAATTTGTTAATTAGTGTTGCCGATTTCGAGTCTTCTTTTTCCTGAATATTCTTCTCAATTTTAACGCCATATAAGTTAACGACAACCAAGAGGTCATCTTTTGTCCGCTCCACGTATTCAATAGGAATAGGGTTAAGCACTCCTCCATCTACCAATATGGTATCTTTATATTTTACAGGGGTAAATAAGGTGGGGATAGCGATGGACGCACGAATTGCCTCATAAAAACTTCCTTTATCAAAAACAATCTCTTTTTCATTGATTAAATCAGTGGCAATGGCTGAAAAAGGGATGTCCATATCTTCAATAGCTTTATCGGGAATAAATGATTTCATTTTGTTAAAAACGCTTTTTCCTTTGAGCAAGCCCTGAGTAGAAAGCGCAAAATCCATCAGACCCCAAATTGTCTTTTTATCTAACGTTTTTACCCATTCCGTATATCTCGGCAATTCTCCCATGGCATATAAACCGCCCATAACCGAACCGATAGAAGATCCTGAAACAGAAGTGATTTGAAATCCGTTTTTTTCGAGGGTATTTATTGCTCCAATGTGGGCAAGCCCTTTTGATCCTCCGCTGGACAATACTAAGGCTACTTTGTTTTTCATAGTAATTAAAGCTAATATCGGGAAGGTTACTCATCATTAAAAGAATATCCTCTCAAAAAAAAATTATCGTTTTATTCTTCCAGTTTTCTAACCGAAAAGTCGTTATCCGTAAGCCCGATATCGTATTTTACATCGGACATAATCATTTTCGTTGTGTGGTTACTTTTCAGGTTTCTCATAATGATTTGTGATGCATTCCAGTATTTTCCAATTTTGGTAAACTGGTAATCGGCCACTTTTATTTGATGGTCCCCCTTATCGTAATACTCCATTTTTACCGGGTAATAATTTTCCTCGTCAATGAAGACAATAATTTTTGAATAGGCCGAACGTTTTGATTTTGGAACCAAGGCAAGGACATAATTATTTCCTTCGGCTTTCAGAAATTTCGGCGTGTATTTTTCTGAATATGGTTTCGACTCCATATCGCCGTAAGAGAAGTCGGTACCGGCAAATTTTTGACTTTTAATACTTGACGAAATACGTCTTACTTTGCCAAAGGCAGGCATGTACAGATACATTATATCGTTGGGGAGCGAAAGGAAAGAAATCCCTGCCTGGGATGCCGGTTGTGTAAAACGGAATAGACGGTAACTTGTTCCCTTCTGTGCAATGGTGGCCTCCCGCGTGTCTTGCCGGCCGTTTCGGTCGATAAGTACAATTTTGGTTACTCCGGTCATATCTTTTGCAGCATACATTACATTATCCATTTTTTTTAAGATAACATTGGCATCTTGTGCCTGAAGAGTTAATACATTGCCTATCAGAAGAAAGGCAATTAAAACGACAGATTGAATTTTTACTGTTTTCATTTTACTAAAATTTAATTTATTACTAATTTAATTTATATACTTGTTTAATTTTACTATTTATATTATCAAGCATTACTTTTTTTATGTTTTCTGCTATCCATTATCAGAATTACCGGCAGGAGGGTCAGGGCGGCGAAACCCGATCCCACCATGCTTAATGCCACCAGAAGTCCGAAATCTGCAATGGGCACAATGTGCGAGAGCATCAATACCATAAAACCCGCAGCTACGGAAACTACGTTGATAACTATAGCTTTTCCACTGACCATGATGGTTTCGTTTATGGCTCCATTGACATCGTTTGTGATTTTTAAATCACTATAAAAATGGGTGACAATGTGAATGGAGTAGTCAATACCCATCCCGAGAGCAATACTGGCGACCAATACAGTAGCAACATTAAGCGCTATGCCTGTATATCCCATAAAACCAAATAAAATAATGATGGTTGCAATGATGGGAATAGCAGCATAAAGACCCTTTTTCAACGACCTGAGGATGAGCGCTACGATCAATATTACTAATAGAATCGCCAAACTAATACTTATAAACTGACTCCTTATCAAGCTGTCGTTAAGCCTCACATAAACTGATGGCATTCCTGTCAGTCCGATTTTGCAGTTAGCTGTGGAGTGTGTTGTAATAAACTTATTCATGTAAGCAACGAAATGCTCCATATCCTTGCTGTCAATAGAGGCAAAGCGCGCCTGGATAATTCCTTTGTTCAGGTCATGGTTAACCAGTTGAGGCATAATGTCCTGCCCCTCAAGTAAAAACCATAGTTGTTGAATTTTTAGTTTACTGTCCGGAATTTTCTTTCCTTCTCCCATCACCTTATCCATTTCCTGAATAAGGTCGGCTACCGACTGCGTGGTATTCACATAGGGGGACTTTTTCATGTAGTTTTCAGTGGCTATCATTTTTTTCAGTACTTCCGGGCTTTGCATATTTCCCTTGAAAACAACAAATACAGGTAATGAACCTCCAAACTCCTTTTTCATCAGACCCTCGGTAATACGTGTGGGATTGTCCTTTTCGAAATAGTTGGTCATGTTGACATTGGTTTTAATCCGGCTAATGCCAACTCCACTTATAATTACCAGGATTAATGAGCCGGTCAGAATATATTTGGGATGCCGGTTTATCAGATTGGCAAAGGGTCTGAGAAGCCATCTTCCCATTATGGTTTCTTTTTGAATTTTGGTTTTTGTAGCGTTTTTTTTCTTTCGATAATAACCAAAGAGTGATATTAAAGCTGGAATAAATGCTAATGAAAGTATCAAAGCAAACAGAACACCGAGAGATGTGAAGATGCCAAAGTTCCTTATCATAGTAAGATAAGAACCGAAAATAAAAGAGGCAAATCCAAATACCGTGGTTACTCCGGAAAGGAATACAGGTATCGTTATAGCTGCTAATGCCCTGATGAGGGCTTTTTTCCTGTTTTTACCTTTTTCTTCATTTATCTGATTGATAACGTGAATGGTATAAGCGCTGCCTACTGCGAGAAGCACAATGGGAATGTCATTGGTAATTAAATCAAGATTGTAGCCCAGCAAATGCATTAAACCCAAAACCCACACGATAGCAATAACCGATGAAAGCAATGGCATTATGACACCTCTCAACGACCCGAAACTGATAAATAAAATCAACATGATGACGATAAAAGTCAAGGGCAAAAGCCTGGTCATATCCGACTTCATTAAACTACTAACATCATCCATCATCATAGGCATTCCGCCATAATAGATCGTTTCGTTAAGATGCATAGCGTTTACTTTCGCTTTTACCTTTTTGGCAATAGCTTGTTTATTCACACCGTCCTGTAAGGTAAACATCACGATAGTGGAAGTACCGTCAGTCGATACAATATTTCCTTTGTACATGGTCTTTGCCATTACCCGTTTTTTCAAACTGTCGAGTTGGGCTTGTGTTTTGGGCAGGTTGTACTCATCAAGCAAATGGCCGACATCAATTCCCCAATTACCACCCTTAATATCAATCACATTGGTAAGACTTGTAACCGTAGAAATTCCCGGCATTACCGATAAGGAATCGGTTATTTGCCTGACATCTTTCAAAACAGATGTTTTAAAAACATTATCTGTTTTGAGAATAACCATCCCCATGGAGTTTCCTCCAAACTCTTTCCCTATATTTTTATACATTACGGCAGTTGAATCATTGTCGGGCAGGGAATTAATAACATCCGAGTCCATTTTCAGGTCTTTTATCTGATAACCGAAAAAGGCAGTAAATGCTATCGTAAGTACAACGATAACTAATCTGAATTTCACAATAAGTTTTGCTAATTTTTTCATTTTTAGTTATTTAATTTTTTACTAAATGGGTTTTATAGTCAAATTGATGACAAAAAAAACACAACCCTGTAAGCTATTCATAGTGTTGCGAAATTTTTTGATAAAAGTTGGAATCTTTAAAAAATTCATACGGTTTTTATTTAAAATACGACAAAAGACAACCGGTTGTCTCTACGATTTGTTTTTCTTCAAGCCATCAAACAAAATTGTAGTAATCTCGAAAATTATATTTTCATATTTTTCATATGCACCTTGTAAGTATAATGGGATTTCAATGCTTTTCATCATTATCATAAACACATTAATAGTGGAGTCAATATCTGATAAGCTAAAATAACCATCTGCCTGTCCGTCAATTAGGACTTGTTTTATCACATTCCTCTCATAATTATCAAAATCCTCTCTAACCTTTCGTACAAATTCGTAGCTTTCACGAAAGTCAGCTTGCAATGTTTCATGATAATTAACACATATTTTCAATGTCTTAAAACGAACGGTGATATAGTTTTCCAGTTTTACCACTGGATCTACTTCCTGCTGTATCACTACATCCAGAGCGTTGCGCACCGTATCAAACTCACGCCTGATGACTTCTGTATAAAGTTCTTCTTTTCCTTTGAAATAATAATACAAAGCCCCTTTGGCTTTATGGATCTTACGGGCAATCTCATCCATTGTGGTTTTTTGAAAGCCAAAGCGTGAGAAAAATTCATCGGCAGCAACAACAATCTTATCTTTTATGTTACTTTGTTTGTTGATGGCATCCTGGCCGGGTACTAAATTCATAGCGAGATATTTTGACTATTTAACTTCCCGGGTCAAAAGTATAAATTATTATCAGATATTGTCAAATTTTTTTAATCTTTTTTTTCGAACCCTATAAATTCTAAGATAAATGATTGTGGAACTGTTTAATAAGGATTTTGAATGAAGATAAAAATAGGACGGAAGTTTGACTTTCGCCCCATTTTTGGAAAATAATTATAGTGATTTAATCTCTTCAATGCGGATTTCTGACCCGGCTGGAAGA